>JAIEQO010000908.1 GCA_019747655.1 Gemmataceae bacterium
CGCGGGGGGGGGGGCTGCCCCCCCCCTGTGCGGGGGGATATTCGGGCCCCACCCCCCCCCCGCTCGCCAAGACCGTTCTACGCTTCGGGTGCCCGCCCCCGAGGCCGCCCGATGTCCCGCGCCGATGTTGCGTCCGTCCTCGCCGCCGCCGGGCTGGTGGCCGGGTTCTGGTATCAGGGCGAGCGGTTCCTCGCCGCCAACGGCCCGACGTTCGACGAGCCGGCCCACCTCACCGCCGGCCTCACCTACTGGACCACCGGCGACTTCCGGGTCAACCCCGAGCACCCGCCGCTCCTGAAGCTGTGGTGGGCGTTACCCGCGGCCTCGGGGGGCTTACGCCCCCCGCTCGCCAGTTCGTCCGGCGTCCCGGACCACTGGCAGGCCGGGAACGCCCTGCTGTTCGAGTCCGGCATCCCGCCGGCGGAGCTGCTGACACCGGCCCGACGGATGAACTTGGCCGTCGGCTGCGGCATTGTGCTGCTCGCCGGGTGGTGGGCGTACCGGCTGTGGGGCCGGCTCGCCGGGCTGGCCGCGGCCGCGTTCGCCGCGTCCGACCCGACGCTGCAATCGCTGTCGTGTGTGCTCAGTACCGACGCCGGGCTGGCCTTTTGCACCCTGCTGTCGAGCTACCTGCTGTGGGAGTACGCCGGCCGGCCGTCGCGGCCGCTGCTCATCGCTACGGGCGTGAGTCTGGGCCTGCTCCTGAGTACGAAGTTCTCGGCCGTCGGGGTGGTGGCCGGGCTGGCCGTCGCCGGCGGGGTGTACGTCCTCCGGGGCGGGGTGCTGGCCCTGCCGGGGGTGACGCCGGCCGGTGATCGTGGACGCCCCGCCGTCGAGCTGGCGTTCCGGCTCGGGGTGATCGCGGCGGTCACGCTGGCCGCGACTTACGCCTTCGTCGGGTTCGCGGAGTGGGGCAAGGGGCTGAAGTTCCAGCTCTCCCGGTCGGCCGCCGGCGGCGAGTTCTACCTCCTCGGCGACCTCTCCCGCACCGGCTGGTATCACTACTTCCTGGTCGCCGTCGCCCTCAAACTGCCGCTCGGGATGCTGATCGGTGCTCTGTGTGGGACGCTCTCTCCCACCACGCCCACCGGTAGCTACCGGTGGGCGATGAGTGTCCCGGTCGTGTTCTTCGCCCTGGCGTCGTACTCGCGGGTGGACCTCGGCGTCCGGGTCGTGTTGCCGGCGGTGGTGTTCCTGTATGTTGTCGCCGGTCGGCTCGCTGCCCCAGGGCCATACCGCGGCCCGCGGCTCGCGGTGCTGGCCGGGTGCCTCGGGTGGTCGGCCGTCGCGGGCTGGCAGTCGTCGCCGAACCAACTGACGTACCGGAACGAGCTGGCCGGAGGCCAGCTCGTTCTGGCCGACTCGAACGTCGACTGGGGCCAAGCCCTGCCGCAGCTCCGCGAGTACCTGGACCGTGAGGGGATCGACGCAGTGTACCTGGCGTACTTCGGGACCGACCGGCCGGAGGCCCACGGCATCCGCCACCGGGCCCTCCCGGGGTACGGGCGGATCGGGCCGTTCGGCGGTGAATCGACCCCGCCCGCCGTCCGAACCGTCGTCGCCGTGAGCCTGACGCACCTCGCCGGGCTGTACCTTCCCGAGCCGGGCCTGTACGCCTCCCTCCGGGACCGCCGACCGGCTGCCGTCGTGGGTGGGGCGATCGCCGTGTACGACCTCGCCGACGATCCCGACGCGGCCCGCCGGTTGCAGTCGCTACGTTAACGGGGGCATCCCCGAACGGAGCGACCGGTAATGGCAGACCAGGGGCCGCGGCACCGGGTGGTGATCGTCGGGGGCGGGTTCGGCGGGCTGCTAGCCGCGAAGGGGCTCCGCAAGGCCCCGTGCGACATGACCCTGATCGACCGCCGGAACTTCCACCTATTCCAGCCGCTGCTCTACCAGGTGGCGACCGGGGCCCTGTCCCCGGCCAACATCGCCTCCCCGCTCCGGTCGATCCTCCGGCGGCAGCGGAACACCCACGTCCTGCTCGGCGAGGTCACGGGCTTCGACCTGACCGCCAAGCAAGTGCTTCTGGCCGACGGGAACCGGGTGCCGTGGGACACCCTGGTCCTGGCCACCGGCACCACCCACGCCTACTTCGGGCACGACGACTGGGCGGCGTTCGCCCCCGGGCTGAAGTCGGTCGAGGACGCGACGGAAATCCGCCGGCGGGTGCTCGGGGCGTTCGAGCGGGCCGAGCGGGAGCCCGACCCGAAGGTTCGGGAGAAGCTGCTGACGTTCGTGGTCGTCGGGGGCGGGCCGACCGGGGTGGAGATGGCCGGGTCGATCAGCGAACTGGCCCGGCACACCCTGCGGCACGACTTCCGGGCGATCGACCCGAAGGCCGCCCGGGTGGTGCTGGTCGAGGGCCAGCCGCGGGTCCTCGGGGCGTTCCACCCGAAGTCGTCCGAGCGGGCCCTGAAGGCGCTGCGGGGGAAGCTCCGGGTCGAGGTCCACCTGGACAGCCACGTCACCGCCGTCAACCCGCACGGGGTCACGTTCCAGCCTGATGGCGGGAAGGGCCCTCCGACGGTCCTGCCGACCGAGACCGTGATCTGGGCGGCCGGGGTGAAGGCGTCCCACCTCGGGGCGCTGATCGCCGAGGCGGTGGGGGTCACGCCGGACCGGGCCGGGCGGGTGCCGGTCGGCCCGGACTGCACGGTCGCCGGCCGCCCGGACGTGTTCGTGGTCGGCGACCTGGCGTCGTTCACCGGCCCGGACGGGAAGCCCTTGCCGGGGCTGGCCCCGGTGGCGATGCAGCAAGGCCAGTACGTCGCCCGGGTGATCGCCGGGCGGCTGAAAGGGAGTTCCGACCCCGGGCCGTTCCGCTACTGGGACAAGGGGACGATGGCGACGATCAGCCGGGCGACGGCGGTGGCCGAGACCCACGGGATGCGGTTCGGCGGGTTCATCGCGTGGCTGGCCTGGCTGTTCATCCACATCCTGTACCTGGCCCGGTTCGAGAACCGGGTGCTGGTCCTGTTCCAGTGGGCCTTCAACTACGTCACCCGCGGCCGGGCCGCGCGGCTCATCACCGGCGAGGGGGCGTACCACCCGGCCGACCCCCGCCGCCCGGTCCCGCCCGGCGAGCCGGTGGTGCAGGGGTGAGCGGCCGGCGGCGCGTTACACGTCCGTTACCCCGCCGGCCGCGGGCGGGGGTTATGATGGCGCCGGTGCGAAGTTCTACCTGGGGGTTAGCCATGCGGATGTCGTGGGCGGTGGTCGGGGCGTGCGGGGTGGTCGTCGCGGCGGCGCTGGCGCGGTCGGCGGCCGACCCGCCGCAGCCGGAGGCCCCGCGGCGGATCGTCCCGGTCGTCGTCCTGAAGCCGGGCGAGGTGAAGGAGCTGACCCTCTGCGCCCCCTGCCCGCTCCTCACCCGGGGCGGGGGTCTGCGGGTGTCCGGGATGGGCGACCCGGGGGAGGGGAAGGAGCGGACGGTCTGGACGAAGGGCGGGTTGACGGTGTCGGTGCCGAAAATGGGCGACGCGTTCACGGCCGCCCAGGCCCCGGCGTACAAGCCGCTGGCGGACAAGGTGCTGAGCCCGTTCGTGGTGACGGTCCGGGCGTCCGCGGACGCCCGGCCCGGGCTGACCGACCTGCACGTCGCCGACGAGACGTGTAGCGGGACGTGCGAGACGGACTTCCGGGTGCTGGTCGTCGCCCCGTGAGGCCGCCACCCGCCGGGCGGCCGGGCGAGGGCCGCCCGGCGCCGACGGCCCGTCTGCCTACTTCCCCGCCGGCTTCTTGCCGACGATCGGGGTCAGCTCCCGCAGCCAGATGTTCCGGTACTTGACCGGGTCGCCGTGGTTCTGGAGCCGGATCGGCTGCTTCAGGGGGTGCGGCTCGTAGCTGGCCGGGCGGTCGTAGTACGTCCCGCCCTGCAGCTCGAAGTGGTTCTGCACCAGCACCCCGTTGTGGAAGACGGTCACGATCCCCGGCTTGACCAGCTTCGCCCCGTCGAACCGCGGGGCCTCGAACACGATGTCGTAGGTTTGCCACTCGCCCGGCTTGCGGCTGACGTTGACCATCGGCGGCTGCTGCTTGTACAGGCTGGCCGCCTGGCCGTCGAAGTAGGTCGCGTTGTTGAACGAGTCCAGGACCTGCACCTCGTACCGGTCGGCCAGGAAGACGCCGCTGTTCCCCCGCCCCTGGCCGCTGCCGCGGACCTCCGCCGGGGTGGCGAACTCGACGTGGAGCTGGTAGTCGCCGTAGTCGTCCTTCGTGCTGATGTCCCCGCCCTTGACGACCGCATACCCGTCCTTGATCTCCCACTTGTCGCCGCCCTTCCACTTCGACAGGTCCTTGCCGTCGAACAGGACGATCGCGTCGGCCGGCGGGTCGCCCGGCTTCGGCCCGGGGGTCACGGCCTTCGGCTCCGGCCAGACGATCCCGCTCTTGTACTCCTTCACCTCCTGGCGGGCGACGACCGCGGCGGCCGCCCCGGCGACGACCGCCACCGCGGCGGCGAGGAAGAGCTTCTTCCCGGACATGCTGGAACTCCGTGGGAGGGATTTCGGACGGAAGATGGTGTAGTCCGGGCGGCCCCGGGAGTACACTGGGGCGGTTGGCCAAGAGACCCCACCCCGAAGGAGCCCCCATGTCCTCCCCCAGCCGCCGCCGGTTCCTCGCCGCCGCCGCCGCCAGTGCGGCCGTATCCGGGGGTTTACACCCCCGGCTCGCCAGCGCCCGCGCCGCCGCCGACCGGGTGAAGGTCGGGTGCGTCGGGGTCGGCGGCCGCGGCACCGCCCTCCTGCGGAACCTGCTCGACACCAAGCAGGCCGACGTGGTCGCCGTGTGCGACATCAAGGCCGAGCACGCCTCCCGGGCCGCGACGCTCATCACCGGGATCGGCCAGAAGGCCCCGGTCGTCACCGACGACTGGCGGAAGCTCCTGGAGATGAACGACGTGCAGGCCGTCGTGTCGGCCCTGCCGTGCGACCTGCACGCCAAGAACTACCTCGACGTGATCGCCGCCGGGAAGGACCTGTACGGCGAGAAGCCGATGTGCCTGACCCCGGCCGACTGCGACGCCGTCGTCAAGGCCGCCAACGCCAGCAAGCAAGTGGTGCAGATCGGGTTCCAGCGGCGGGCCGACCCGCGGTTCATCCAGACGATGGGGCAGGTCCACGCCGGCGAACTCGGCGACCTCGTCGAGGGGCGGGTGCTGTGGTCGAACGCCTGGGGGCCGCTCGGCGACTGGTTCGGCCAGAAGGCCCGCAGCGGCGACTGGATGGTCGAGCAGGCGGTTCACAACTGGGACGTGCTGAACTGGGCCTGCCGGGGGCTGCCGAGCCGGGCGATGGGCCTCGGCCGGGCCGGGCTCTACAAGGACTTCCAGCCCGACCGGGACGTCCACGACTACTACTCGGCGGTGGTCGAGTACCCCAACGGGGTGATCGTCAACATCCTCCACTCGTGGGTCGCCCCGGGTCAAAACGGCGCGTTCAAGAAGGAGTTCAACAACGAGTACACGCAGCTCAACGGCGTGAAGGGCGGGATCGACTTCAACTCCGGGCTGTTCTCGTACCGCAAGGAGCTGAACCGGCCGGACCGGGTCGGGCACGACTTCAAGGGCGACATCAACAACACCCGGCTGGCCCTGGAGGCGTTCGTGAAGGCGGTGAAGGAGCGGTCGAAGCCGGTCGCCACGGTCGAGAACGGCCGGGACGCCGTGCTGGCCTGCCTGCTCGTCCGGGAGGCGGTGTACCGGAAGCAGCCGGTCGAGTTGAAGGACCTGCGGGCCGGGTAGCGGTTCGGCCGCGCGGACCCGGGGTCGCGCCCGCGCCTCAACCCGGGGCCGGACCCTTCGGCCGGCCGGTGACATTTCCGCCCCCGGCCGAAGTCCGCCGGGTTTTCCCGCCGCCGGCGGCCATTCGCCCGCCGGGGTGGGTTGTCCGCCCCCGGTCCGGGTCGCATGGTTGGGTGCCGCCTCCAGCAGGCAGTGACCAGTGGTCGGTGAGCAGTGATCAGCCGGCAGGGACCAGCAACCCTGACATCTGATGACTGATGACTGATGACTGATGACTGCCCTGGCCCGCCCAGTCTGCCAGGACCGCCGCCGATGCGCCCCACCCCCGTCGAGGTCGCCCGCGGGCCCGCCCCGTCCGGCTCCGACACCTTCGACGCCGCCGACGCCACCGACGTCGCCGTCTCCCCGGCCTACTCGCTGCTCACCTGGCTGCTCGACAGCCAGCTCGTCCTGCCCGAGGAGTGGGACGAGGTCCCGGCCCGGGAGCGGGACGACCTGGCCCGGCTGGACGGGGTGGACGACCTGCTCGGCCGGCTGGCCCGCCGGCACCTGCTGACCGCGTTCCAGGCCGACGCCGTCCGGGACGGGAACGCCGGCGACCTGGTCCTCGGCCACTACCGGCTGCTCGACATCCTCGGCCAGGGCGGGATGGGGACGGTCTACCGGGCCGAGCACCTCCAGCTCCGCCGCCAGGTGGCCCTGAAGGTGATGGCCCGGGCGGTCGAGGGGAACCAGCGGCTCTTGAACCGGTTCTACGCCGAGGCCCGGGCCGTCGCCCGGCTCCAGCACCCGAACATCGTCACCTGCTTCGACGCCGGCCGGGCCGTCCGGAACGGCCCCGGGGGGCCACCCCGGGACTACTTCGTGATGGAGTTCATCCCCGGCCAGGACCTGTACGCCCTGGTCCGGGAGAAGGGGCCGCTCACCCCGCACCGGGCGTGCGACCTGTTCCGCCAAGTGGCCGACGCCCTGGCCGAGGCCCACCGCCACGGGCTCGTCCACCGCGACCTGAAGCCGGCCAACGTCCTGGTCACCCCCGACTGGCAGGCCAAAGTCCTCGACTTCGGGCTGGCCCGGCTGCCGAACCGGAACGTCACCGAGGCCGGGACGCTCCTGGGCACGGTCGGGTACATGGCCCCGGAGCAGGCCCGGGACCCGCACGCGGTCGACGCCCGGGCCGACCTGTGGAGCCTCGGGGCCACCCTGTACTGGGCCCTGACCGGCCGCGAGCCGTACCCCG
>JAIEQO010000018.1 GCA_019747655.1 Gemmataceae bacterium
GGCCGCATCCGGGCGGCCAGCGGCCGGGCGTCGGCCCGGTTCTTCTCCCGCATCCCGGCGAACAGGTCCACGGCCACGCCCCCGGCGGATCGGATGCCCTGATCCTAACGCCGGGTACGAACGTCCACCAGCCGGGTTGTGGACCGCACAGGCAGGAATGCCTGTGCCACCAACTACTGCCGGGTTGCGACCGTCACTGCGGCTTCGGGACCGGCGGGGGCGGGGCCTCGACCGTCACCGCCAGGACGAACGGCGTCACCTGCGGCAGGTCCGGCCCCTTCACCAACTCGATCTCCGTCACCACCGCCGTCGGGTCGGACGGGCGGACCGCGAGGTACCGCATCTGGTGGTTCTGCTCGTCCGGGAAGGCGAACTCCGACGCCGGCACGTCGACCTTCTTGATCCAGTCGGCCACGTGCTCGCCGTTAACCCACGGGAACTCATCGGCCCGGCCGTCGGCGTACTTCACCCGCACCGTCACCACCACCTTCCCCTTGTTCTCGTCCCCGTCCGTGTCCCCGGCCTGCCACGGCCACCCCCACCCGGCCACCCCGGACAGGAAGTGGACCGCCCCGACCGGCCGGCCGACTGGGATCGTCACCTTCTCCGGGGCGGCCGTCGGCTGCCGGCCCAGCGACCCCCGCAGGAGGACGACGTTGTTCACCCCGCCCCGCGGGTCGGCCAGCACGAACGGTATCCCGGCCACGTCTCGCGGCCCCCAGGCCGAGAACACGAACCGGTCCCGCGTCTTCTCCGCGTCGAACAGCGGCTCGGCGGTGGTGGCCGTCGCCAGCGGGCCGAGCGGGACCGGGGCGTAGGCGTCGGCCGGGGTCGCGGCCCAGACCTCGAACCCCCGCACCAGCAGGGCCGCGGACGGGCCGGTGTTGTGCCACTCGAAGTACCCGTCGGTCGACCCCTTCAGGTCGGCCTCGACCTCGACCGGCCGCCACGCCCCGCCGGTCGCGTCCAGGTCCTTGAGGACGTACAGCCCGCTCTCGTTCGTCGCGTCCACCTTCTTGTACTTGAACATGCCCACCCGCCCCCCGGCCGCGTCTGTCTTGTACTCGAACCGGACCCGGCACCGGCCGCCGGGGGTGTGGATGTCCGGGCTCAGGAGCATCGCCGTCTGTCGTCGCAGGTTCTTCAGCCCCAGGGCCCACTTGCCGTCGGCCTGCTCGGCCCAGAACTCGGCCTCGGCCGCCTCCTCGTTCGCGTGCTGGTACGGGGTCGCCTGCCACCCGGGCGGGAAGTCCCCGTCCCCCTCCTTCGTGGCCTGGACGAACCGGAAGTCGCGGCCCCGGTCGGCGACCTTCTCGGCCCCGCCCCGGACCTTGAACGCCTTCTGCCCGGCGGACGGCAGGCGGTACACCACCCGCGGCGGCCGGGGCACCGCGGAGGGCTGCGGGGCCGGCGTTGGGGGCTTCGGGCTGACCCCGGGGTTGTTGCCGTCCGACTTGGCCGTGTTGCCCTCCGGCTTGCCGCCGAACGCCAGCACCCCGACCGCCACCCCGCCCCCGAGCAGCACCGCCCCGACCCCGATCAGGGCGAACAGCTTGGCCCGGCTCGGCTTCGGGGCCGGCTTCTTCTTCCGCTTCCGGGCCGGGTTCCGGGCCGTCCGCGGGCCGCTCGTCGGGGCCGTGTCGTGCGCGTCCGACGGGTCGACCTCTTCCCACGCGGGGCCGCCGTCCCCGTCCGCGACCGCGACCGGCGGGTTGAGCCGGCGGGAGCTGCCGCCCCGGCGGAGGGCGTCCAGGGCGTCGCCCAGGGCGGCCCGCTGGCCGAGCTTGGTCTTCGACAACCCGGCCACCACCCGCGGGCTGTTCCCCAGCCACGGGGCCAGGGCGGCGATCACCTCGGCCGGGGTCTGGAACCGGTCGGCCGGCTTCTTGGCCAGCATCCGGGCGACCACCGCGGCCAGCCCTTTGGGCAGCGACGGGTCGGCCACCGTCAGCCGGGGGGCCGCGCTGATCTGGTGGTGCAACAGCTTCTGGGCGGTGTTCCCCTCGAACGGCGGGCGGCCGGAGACGAGGGCGTAGAACGTCGCCCCGAGGCTGTAGATGTCGGCCCGGACGTCCACGTCCGGGGCGTTCAGGGCCTGCTCGGGGGAGATGAAGTCGGCCGTCCCGACCACCGCCCCGGCGTCCAGCCGCTCGGTCAACTTGTCCTTGTCCCCGGTCGCCAGCCGGGCCAACCCCATGTCCAGGACCTTGACCGTCCCGGCCCGGTCGCGGATCAGGTTCGCGGGCTTGATGTCCCGGTGGACGAAGCCCTTCTCGTGGGCGTGCTGGAGCCCGGCGGCGGCCTGGGCGACGGCGTCGGCGGCGGTCGGGAACGGGACCACCCCGTCCCGGTCGAGCACCTGTTGCAACGTCTCCCCGTCGACGTACTCCATCACCAGGTACGGCAGGTCGTTGTGCCGGCTGACGTCGAAGATGCGGACGATGTTCGGGTGGTCGAGGGCCGCGGCCGCCCGGGCCTCCCGGAGGAACCGCTCGGCGGCCAGCTTCTGGTCGTCCCCCTTGCCGAGGACCAGCACCTTGATGGCGACCTTGCGGTGCAACTCGGTGTGCTCGGCCAGGTAGACGGCCCCCATCCCGCCCCGGCCGAGCCCGTCCTGGATCAGGTAGGCCCCGAGCCGGAACCCCTTGTACCGGCCGAGCAGGAGCTGGGTGGCCTGGAACTGGGTGAGGACGCCCTTCTGGGTCAGCAGCTTGGCGGCCGCCTTCGGGTCGTCCGGCAGGCCGTCCGGGTCGGGGACGGCCTCGGCCAGCCGGCCCGGGGGCAGCGCCCCGCTCTTGCCGACCAGGTCCAGGAACTCGGCGGTGGTCGCGGGGGGAACGGGCATGGCCGCTCGCTTTCCGGGGAGGACAAGGCAGCGAGGGAACGTCCGGCAAACTTAGCTTAGGCCATAATCGGGGGGCGTGCGGAGCGGACGGACCGCCGGCCGCATTCGGGTATGGTACGCCGCTTTCAGGCGGGTGTAAATCCGCCGCCGGGAATGACGAATGCCCCACCAACGACCCACCAATGACGAAGGGGAGGACTCGGCCGGTTATGCCGGCTCGTGTCTTGGCCTCGTCATGAGTGGGCGGACCCCGGCGGGCCAGCCACCCGAGGACACGCGACCTGTCTTCGCCTTCGTCATTGGTGGGTCATTGGTGGGGCATTCGTCATTTCCCCGCGCCCCACCGCTCGAACAGCCGGTGCTCGACCCCGAGCTGGTCGCACACCCGGCCGACGACGAAATCGACCATGTCGGCCACCGACCGCGGGCGGGTGTAGAACCCCGGCATGGCCGGCAGGACGACCGCCCCGGCCTCGGCCACGGCCGCCATGTTCCGCAACTGGGCCAGCCCGAGCGGTGTCTCCCGCGGCACGAGAACGAGCTTCCGCCGCTCCTTCAGGTGAACGTCGGCGGCCCGGTGGATGAGGTTCTCCGAGAGCCCGTGGGCGATGGCCGCGAGCGTCCCCATGCTGCACGGGCACACGGCCATCCCGGCGGTCAGGAACGAGCCGCTGGCGATCCCGGCACGGAAGTTCCGGAAGTGGTGGTAGCGGAGGTTGGCAAGGGGAAGGCCGTCGGCGGCCGGGCCGAGCAGGTCGGCCGGGCGGAACTCTCCTTCCGGTAGCTTCACCACCCGGTCGAGTTCGGTGGCCAACACCTCGGTCGCGGCCGGGCTGACGGTCAGGTGGACGACCCGGCCGGCCCGCAGCAGCACCTCGACGAGGCGGACGCCGTAGGGTGCGCCGCTGGCCCCGGTCAGGGCGACGACCAGATCGGACGCGGGCATGTGTGCATCCTGGGACCGCGGGCGTCCCGCCCGCCTTGCCTTGATCTGTGGACCGCGGGCGTCCCGCCCGCCTTGCCTTGATCTGTGGAGCGCGGGCGTCCCGCCCGCTCGTGGGTGGCCGGCGAAGAGCGGGCGGGACGCCCGCGCTCCAGGGGAATCGGCCCGGCCGTTGTGCCCGGCCCGGCCGGCGGCCACAATGGCATGGTAGCCGACCGGAGCGGCCCGATGCTGAATGTCGCCACCGCGATCTGCGTGGTGCTGAACCTCTTGGTGCTGCCGCTCTCCGTGGTCCGGCTGGCCGACCGCCGGCCGGACGCGGGCCGGTGGACCGTCTGCGCCGCGTTCGGCCTGTATTTCGCGATCTCGTTCGCCAGCGGCGGGTTCTATTTCGCGGTGCTGCCCGATCTGTTGACGCCGGACCGCGCGGCCAGTCCACGCCGCAACATCCCGAACCTGTTCTGTCTCGCCGGCGGCTGTACCTTCATGGCGTCGGGGGCCGTCACCATGCTCATGTGGACCGCTCATCTCGCGTTGCGGGCCTCGGAGCGACTCATCTTCCGATCCGGGCCCTCGTCGGACGAGGAACCGGACTCATGACCCAGCCGCCGGGGTTGACAACCGGGACGATTTATGTTATTTTGTTCACTATGAACGGCCGGTCACATTTGGCCGTCGGATGAGGTCGGTGGCGACCGTTGCCGTATCCGGCAACGGAGGGGTGGAGGCGGAAGTCATGGACACGCAACGGGCTGCGGCAAAAACGACGGCCGACCGTGACCGCCTCACACCGGCGGCCGATGCCCCGATTCGGGCGGAAGTCGTGTGTCCTTTGCAGGTTCCGCCCAGCCCGGTAGCCACGACGAAAACGAGGGGGGGGGAGGGTGTATCACCTAGTCGAATCCTCTCCGGGCTACTTATCCTGGCCCTCGCGGGATTTGCAGCCGCCCAGCCGCCGGCCGGCACGCCGGCCCCGTGGCCACTCGACGAGGTCACGCTCCACACCGGGGCCACCTACAAAGGCCTCCTCCTCTCCGACACCCCGACCGAGGTGGTCATCCGGACCGTCCGCCGGCCGCCCGGCAAGCCCACCTTCACCCTCACCGCCACCTTCGACCGGCGGGACATCAAGGCCGTCAAGCCGCTCCCCGACGCCGACCGGGCGACCCTCAAGCAGTACCTCGCCGACCTCGACCCGGACGGGTCCGGGGACCGCCGCCGGATGGAGGCCGTCGCCTTCGCCCCGGCCGACTGGCTCGGCAAGCCCGGGGCCGCCCGCCGGTACGACGGGGAGTACTTCACCCTGGTCTCCGACGCCCCCGAGGACGCCGCCCGCCGGGCCGTCGTCCGGCTCGAACAGTTGTACACCGCCCTGGCCCGGTTCTTCCCGCCGGTGGTCGACGCCCGGCCGACCGTCATCCACCTCGCCGCCGACCGGGACGGGTACGCCGCCCTCCTGGCCCCGCTCGGCCGGCCCGACCTGCTCAACCCGGCCGTGTACGACCCGAAGGCCAACCGGATCGCCTGCGGGTCCGACCTCCGCCGGCTCGGGGACGACCTCCAGGCGGCCAAGCTCCACCACTCGCAGCAGCTCGCCTCCCTCGGCCGGTACGAGGAGGGCGTCCGCAAGCTGTACCGCAAGGCCGAACTCGACCGCCACCTGGACCACGTCCGGGCCGAGCGGAAGAAGGTGTACGCCGCCGACCGGGCGAACATGGCGGCGTTCGACGCGGCCGCCGGCCGGCTGTTCGCCGTCCTCACCCACGAGGCGGCCCACGCCTACGCGGCGGCGTTCGCCTACCCGCCGCTGCCGGCCGACGAGGTGCGGGCCGGGCGGGGGACCGGCGGGCTGCCGCGGTGGCTGGACGAGGGGCTGGCCCAGGCGTTCGAGACGGCCCTGGTCGAGGCCGGGGAGGTCCGGGCCGACCACCCGGACCCGGCCCGGCTGCGGCGGGTGCAGGCGCTGCTCAAGGGGACCGACCCGGCCGGCGGGATGGTGCCGCTGGCGGACCTGCTGACGGCCGGGCCGGACGCCTTCCTGTCCCGGCACGCCGGCGAGACGGCGGCCGCCGACCGGGCGTACCTGGGGTGCTGGGCGCTGGCCCACCACCTGACGTTCGGCCGGCGGGTGGTCGGGACGACGGGGTTCGCCGACTACCTGCGGGCGGTCAACGCCGGGGCCGACCGGCGGGCGGCGTTCGAGGAGCTGGTCGGGCAAGGGCTCGCGGACTTCGAGCGGGACTGGCACGCCGCCCTGCTCAAACTCCCGCCGGACGGGCCCAAGTAAGGCCGGCCGGTCAGACCTTCCCGAGCAGTTCGGCCAGGATGTTGTTCTGCGGGTAGCTGTGGCCGAGGTGCTGGCGGAAGCCCTCGGCGTACCGTACGCCCGCCGCCTTCCCCTGGGTCGCCGCCCAGGCCCGCATCGAGTCGACCAGCTCGTCGACCCCGTGGTGGTGCCGCAGCCACGCCTTCTGGGTCTCGTGGGCGCCGAGCATCTTCGCCTTCAGGTCGATCACCCCGCCGATGTCCACCCGGAACCCGGCCGGGATCGGGTTCCCGAAGGCGTCCTTCCCCTCGACCGGGTCGCAGTAGTACAGGTGCGGAATCTTGTCGAGCGGCGGGTCCTTCTCCGCGGCCCCCGGCCGGTTGTGCAGGAAGTTCGGGATCGGGGCGGCGAACATCGCCCCCCGGACCACCTTGCTCGTCTGCTCGTGGTCCATGTGGTAGTCGTCCGGGCTGTGGGTGAACACCACCTGTGGGCGGACCTTGTTCAACAGCCGCGTCACCTGCTCGACCGTCCGGGCGTCGTACACCACCCGCAGGTCGAGTTCGCCGACGCAGTGGTAGTGCCCGCCGACGGCGGCCGCGGCCGCCGCCCCCTCGGCCCGCCGCAGCCGGGACAGCTCGTCCGGCCCGTACTCGGCCGACCCGCAGTCGCCGGCCGTCATGCTGGCCAGGTGTATGGACCACCCGTGCTCGTTCCCCAGCCGGGCCAGGGTGCCGGCGCACAGGAACTCGGCGTCGTCCGGGTGGGCCAGGACGGCCAGGGCGGTCGGCGGCATGAAAGGTCCGGGGTCGGGACGCGGGGGTCAGTACGAAGTTGTAGGGCCCGGCGGGGGGCCCGTCCCGGTTCGCCACCGGGACGGGCCCCCGCCGGGCCCTACGGCCGACCCCGCCGGCTACGGCTGGCCGGGCGGGGACATCCCCG
>JAIEQO010000180.1 GCA_019747655.1 Gemmataceae bacterium
GGGCCGGGCGGCGGCCGAGTGCGGGGACTACGTCCACGTCGCCAACCAGCCGACCGCGGGCGAGCTGCCCCACCCCGCCCCGAAGCCGTGCGACGGGCCGTCCTGCTCCGGCTCGCCAGCCACCCCCGTCCTACCCGTGACCGCCCCGACGGGCGAGTCCTCCCGGGGCCACGAGTGGGCGGCGACCGCCGAGCCCGTCGCACCGACGGCCGCCAACGGTCATGGGCGGCTCGTCCCCGCCGACGCCGCCGTACCCGCCCACGTCCCGCAGCCCATCTTCCACCCCCCGCGGGGTCGCTGATCGCATTCCGATCGGTCCGATGTGGTAACGCCCGGTCGGGCGTTCGCGGTCGCGCCGATCCGCCGTCACAGGAACCCGCGGCCGAACCCCGGCCCGGTCCGACTCGTACTGACTTTTGACTCAAGGAGGCGGTTCGTGCCGCACATCACCCTACCCCCCGGGGCCCCCGGCATCATCGGCCCGATGCTGGCGTACCCCGAGACCGAGAAGCACCTGAACGGGCTGGCCGAGGCCCTGCTCCGCGGCCCGTCGTCGCTGACCCCCGCCGAGCGGGAGCTGATCGCCACCCACGTGTCGAACCGGAACCGCTGCCACTTCTGCACCAGCTCCCACGCGGCCGCCGCCCGCCACCTGTACGGCCCCGACGCCCGGGTGGTCGACGACGTCCTCGCCGACCCGGCCGCGGCCCCGGTGACGCCGAAGATGGCTGCCCTGCTGGAGATCGCCGGGAAGGTCCAGGGCGGCGGCCGGTCGGTGTCCGACGCGGACGTGGCCCGGGCCCGCCGCGAGGGGGCCGACGACAAGGCGATCCACGACACCGTCCTGATCGCCGCCGCGTTCTGCATGTTCAACCGGTACGTCGACGGGCTGGCCACCTGGGCGCCCCAGGAGCCGGCCGCCTACGTCCCGATGGGGGCGAAGCTCGCCACCCAGGGCTACCTCAACGCCATCCGCTAGCGGGGGACGGGCGTGGGCGTCCCCGGCGGCGACCTCCGGCGGCAACTCGGCCTCGCCTCGGCCACCGCCCTGGTGGTCGGCGAGGTGATCGGGGCCGGCATCTTCCTGACCCCGGCCGGGATGGCCCGGTCGGTCGGGTCGCCGGCCTGGCTGTTGGCCGTCTGGCTGGTCATGGCCGGGATGGCGGTGAGCGGGGCGCTGTGCTTCGGCGAGCTGGCCGGCCGGCACCCGGAGGCCGGCGGCAACTACGTGTACCTCCGCGAAGCCTTCGGCCGGCGGGTCGCGTTCCTGTACGGGTGGAAGTCGCTGCTGGTGCTGGACCCCGGCATCACGGCGGCCCTGGCGGTCGGCGTCGCCGTGTACGTCGATTACCTGGTCGGGCTGCCCCCGGCCGGGCGGACCGCGGTGGCGCTGGCGGCCGTCGCGCTCTTGGCGGTGACCAACTGCCTCGGCGTGAAGCTCGGGGTTGGGGTGCTGCGGGTGCTCACCTGGGCCAAGCTCGGGCTGCTCGCCCTGCTGGTGGGGTGGGGGTTCGGGTTCGGGCCGGGCGACTGGAACAACTTCCGGCCGCTGGTGGAGCAGCGGCCGGGATCCGACCCGCTGCCGCTGGCCCTGGCCGGCGGGCTGGTGGCCGCGTTCTTCTCGTTCGGCGGGTGGTGGGACCTCGGGAAGATGGCCGGCGAGGTCCGCGACCCGGCCCGGACGGTGCCCCGGGCGATGGTCCTGGGGGTGTTGGTCGTGACCGTCGCCTACATCCTCACCGCCAGCGTCTTTCTGTACCTCGTGCCGTTGGAGTCGGTCGGGTCGGGGGAGGCGTTCGCGGCCCGGGTCGGGGAAGTCCTGTTCGGCCCGGCCGGGGGCAAGGTGCTGGCGGCCGCGGTCGTCGTGGCCGTCCTCGGCAGCCTGGCGGTGGTGCTGATGGTGGTCCCCCGGGTGTACTACGCGATGGCCCGGGACGGGCTGTTCCCGGCGGCCGTCGCCCGCCTCCACCCGCGGCTCGGGACGCCGGTCCGGGCCACGGCCGTTCAGGCGGTCGTCGCCGGGGTGCTGGTCGCCACCGGCACGTTCGACGACATCCTCGGCTACTTCGTCTTCGTGACGGTGGCCTTCCTCGGGCTGACGGCCACCGGCCTGCCGGTCCTCCGCCGGCGGGCCGGCGGCGCCCCGGCCGCCCGCCACCCCGGCTACCCGCTCACCCTGGCCGCCTTCCTCGGCCTGACCGCGGTCCTGTTGGTGCTGCTGGTCGTCGGCAACCCGGTCGGGTCGCTGGTCGGGCTGGGCGTCGTGGCGGCCGGGGTGCCGGTGGCCGTCCTGGTGGTCCGGCCGGCGACCGGAACACCGGTACAGCAGTCTGCGAACGACCCGCCGGCCGGGCGGCCGGCGGCCCCGTAGTGCCCGGCGGGCGGTCCGCCCGGGCGTGATCGGTTCCGTGCCCCAGTCCAGGAGTGACGACCATGCCCGACGACGTACTGGCGAACCAGAAGTCGATCCTCGCCAACCAGAAGTCGATCCTCGCCAACCAGGAGAAGATCATCGGCAACCAGGACACGATCGAGTCGAACCAGTCGAAGCTGGACAAGATCCTGGCCAACCAGACGACCATCCAGGCCAACCAGGACAAAATTCAGAAGAACCAGGACGCGATCCAGGCCAACCAGGACAAAATTCAGAAGAACCAGGACACCATCATCGCCAACCAGGGCAAGATTCTGGGCAAGTAGTCCGGACCGTCCCGGCGGGCGGGGGCGTGAGCCCCCCGCCCGCCGGGACCGCAAACGAGCAACCTGCTTCATCCGGGTGTGCCGCAACCGCCCGCCGTCACGCCCGCCGCAGCAACAGGGCGTGCTCGTGCCGGGCCCGGTAGCGGAACGCCACCACCGTCGGGTTGTGGAAGTGCGGCCGCGGCTGGGACGCCCGGGCGGCCGGCTCGAACCCGCACCGCCCGGCCACCTCAGCCACGATCCGGTCGGCGTGCAGCGCCACCCCGGCCACCGCCGTGTCGCCCAGCACCATGACCAGCGGCCCGCCCGGCGTTAAGACCCGGGCGGCCGCCTTCAGGAACCGCGACAGCTCCCACCCCCACACCTCCCGGGCCTCCCGCGGGTCGACCTCCCGGTACGTCGAGCGGGACCCGAGTTCGTTCCGGGCCAGGTTCGCCGGGTCGAGCCCGAGCCACCGCATCCGCAGGGCGTGGTGGGCGACGTAGTCATATGTGGCGGCATACGGCGGTGAGGTGACAATCCCGTCGACCGTGCCCCGGACCGACCGGAGTTCCGTCGCGTCGTCCTCGGTGACGACGGCCGGCGGCGGGAGGGGCGACGGCAGGAGCCGGGCGAACTCGCCGAACCGCCGGGCCAGGTCTTCCGCCTTCAGGACGAAGTACCGGGCCGGGAACCCGCCGGCCGTCCGCCGCCCGACGACGCGGTCCGTGGTGTCGCCCCGCTTCTTCGACAGCTTCACCAGGCAGGCGGAGAGTACCAGCAAGAGGTCGAGCCGGGCCGGCTCGTCGGGCAGGGTCTCGATGCCGTCGCGGAGGGAGTCGAGTTCGAGCAGGACGTGCGGCTCGAACAGCTCCACGTCGTCGATCGGAAACCGGCGGGTGGCCCCGGCCTTGGCCTTGCGGCGGTCGTCGGCGTGGCCGGCGACCTCGTGGGCCCGCTGGATGAGGTGTTCGACCTCAACCTCGGTCCGGGGCCGGGTCTTGACGGCGGCCAGCCGGACGGCGAGCGGGTTGAGGTCGGTGCCGACCGGCCGGCGGCCGGCGGTCAGACCCTCGACGAGGACGGTGCCGGACCCGCAGAACGGGTCGAGGACGCGGCCGCCGGGCGGGACGAAGGCCCGGACGAGCCGGCCGGCGGTGTCCGGGTGGAGCCGGGCCGGGTAGGTGTGGAACCCGTGGACGTGCTGGCGGCTGGGGTCGTCGTCGGCGTCGGTGGACGGGGGCACGTCGAGGGCGTAGGCCAGGGCCCGGGCGTCCTCCGGGTGGCCTTCGAGGTCGGCCGGCCCGCCGACGTGGGACAGGGCCCGCCGCCGGCGGGGTTCGTTCGGGTCGGGGGTCATCCGGTTCACTGTATGCGCGGGCGACCGCGGCCGGTAACATCTGACCCGGGAGGACCGCCGATGACCGCCCCGCTCCTGCTCGCCGCCGCGCTCCTCGCGGCCGCCGACCCGCCGGCCGTCGCCCCGCACCCGCGGCCGGCCGAGTCGCTGCCGCCGGGGGCCGTCGCCCGGATGGGCAGCCCCCGGCTCCGCCACCCGGGCGGGCTGCAGACGCTCGCCTTCGGCCTCGGCGGCAAGGTGCTGGTCTCGGCCCACGAGCCGGTCGCCTGCGTCTGGGACGCCGAGTCCGGCCAGCTCCTCCGCCTCCTCGGGACCGAGGCCGACGAGGAGGGCACCGACCGGGTCACCCGGGCCGGGGTGCTGGCCGACGGCCAGACTCTGGTCGTCACGGGCAACCGCCGGGTCGGCCGCCGGGCGTTCGTCGCCCGGAGTTTCGTCTGGGACCTGGAGCGAGACACCGAGGCCCGGGTGTTCCACGTCCGCCAGGAAAAGGGCCGGGGGCCGCACAGCAGCCCGGGGGTGTTCGCCCCGGACGGGTCGCGGCTGGCCGAGGTGGAGTCTTTCGGGACGGCGATCCACCTGTTCGACCGGGACGGGAAGCCGGCCGGCCGGCTCGACGGGGCCGTCGACCCGGAGAACTGGGGCCGGGACCCGGCCGTCTTCTCGCCGGACGGGAAGTTCCTGTACGTCGGCCGGGAGGAGGTCGGGGTCGTCGTCTGGGCCACCGCCACCCGCGAGCGGGTACGGACGTTCGGCGGCGGGAATTCGGTTCCCAAAGCGGTGGCGGTGTCGGCCGACGGCCGGCTCGTGGTGACGTTCGACGCCGCCAAGCCGAAGCACCCCCGGGGCCGGGTCCGTCCGGAGACCGTCCGGGTGTGGAACCCGGCGACCGGCAAGCCAATCACCGAGATCGGCTGGGACGGGGCCGACCCGGCCGCCGACTACCGCCTGTTCGCCGGGTTCCTGGCCGACGGGTCGGCCTGGGCGGTCGCCGCCTCGTCCGCCGCCGTCACCTACCGTCGGTGGGACCGGGAGACCGGCCGGCAGACCCACGACTGGACAACCCCACTGGTCGGGTGGGAGGTCGGGGTGGCCGACGTGTCGCCGGACGGGGCCCGGCTGGCGGTCGGCGGCCGGTCCGGGGTGATCTCCGTGTTCGACGCCGCGACCGGCCGGGACGTGACCCCGGCCGGCGGCCACCGGGACGAGGTCCGGGGCGTCCGGTTCACCCCGGACGGCCGGCACCTCGTCACCGCCGGCGACGACGGGACCGTCCGCGTTTGGGACGCGGCGACCGGGGCCGAGATCCGGGTCCTCCGCGGCCTCGGGTTCCCGTGGCTGTCGCCGGACGGGACGCTCATCCTGGATCACCAGTTCACCGGGACGCGGGGCACGCCGGTCACGGCCACGGTGGTGCGGGACGCCACCGACGGCCGGGAGCGGTGGCGGCTCGACGGCGCCGTCGGCGTCACCCCGCTACCCGACGGCAAGACCGCCTGGCGACGCCGGCCGGACGAGAAGTCGGCCGCGGTGGTCGACCTGGCCACCGGGAAGGAGTTGCGGGCGGTCCCGGCGCCGGGCTACCCGGTCGGGTTCGCGGCCGACGGGCGGCTGGTCGTGGTCCGGCAGGACGCGGCGGCCTCGGGCTGGGACCCCACCACCGGCGAGAAGCGGTTCGCCTGGAACCTGACGGCGGCCGGGGTGTTGGCGGCCGGCGACGGGGGCGACCGCGTCATCGGGCAGGCCCTGTCGCCCGACGGCAAGCGGCTGGCGTTCGCGTTCGAGCACTCCTCACGGGACGGGGCCGACCGGGGGGCGTTGGTCGTGTGCGAGGCGGCGACCGGTAAGGAGGTGGCCCGGACGAAGTCCGCGGACTACGCCGACTTCGCCTTCGGCCGGGTCCTGGCGTTCAGCCCGGACGGGAAGTTGGTCGCCACCGGCGGGCGGCGGGCCCGGCTGTTCGACGCCGCGACCGGGGAGGAGCGGGCCGCCTTCGACGGCCACCGGTTCACCGTCTCGGCGGTGGCCTTCAGCCCGGACGGCCGGCGGCTGGCGACCGGCGGGTCGGACGGCACGGCCGTCGTCTGGGAGGTGCCGCGGAGGTAAGGGGATCGCCGCGGCCGGTGGCGGTCGGGCGGAAAATCTTGGGCGCCCGGGCTGCCGGCCGGACAGTACCCTGGCACAGGAGGCCCGACCATGCCCCGGCTGCTCGCACTCCCTCGGCTCCGCACCCCGGCTTACCCCGACGCCGACCGAGACTTGGTCCGCCGGTACGCGGACGCGGCCGACCCGGAGGCGTTCGCCGAGCTGGTCCGCCGGCACGGGCCGGCCGTCCTCGGCGTCTGCCGGCGGGCCGCCCGGGACCCGCACCTCGCGGACGACGCCTTCCAGGCCACCTTCCTGGTCCTCGCCCGCAAGGCTGGGTTCTTGCGGGACCCGGCGGCCGTCGGGAGCTGGCTGTTCGGGGTCGCCCGGCGGACGGCCACCGCCGCCCGGAGGCGGGAGCTGAGGCGAGCGGGGGGCGTGAGCCCCCTGATGTCGTCAGATCAGGGGGCTCACGCCCCCCGCTCGCCAGACCCGGACTGGTCCGACCTCCTCGCCGTCCTCGACGCCGAGCTGGCCCGGCTGCCGGACAAGCTGCGGGCCCCGCTGCTGTGCTGCTACCACGACGGCCGGACCCAGGACGAGGCGGCCCGGCTGTTGGGCCTGAGCCTGAACACGGTCCGCCGGCGGCTCGACCGCGGCCGCGAGTTGCTGCGGGTGCGGATGACGGCCCGGGGGGCGACCCTCGGGGCCGGCCTGTTCGGCGGCGCCCTGGCACCGGCCGCCGCGGTCCCGGAGCCGCTCGTTCGGGCCGCCGTCGATCACGCCGCCGGCGGGCCGGTCCCGGGCCGGGTGCTGGCCCTAGTGACGACCGCACCGGCACTCGGGCAGTGGGTCGCGGCCGCGGCATCGGTGCTGGTCGCCGGCGGG
>JAIEQO010000830.1 GCA_019747655.1 Gemmataceae bacterium
CGTCAGGCCGACGGTCCGGATCATCACCGTCGGCCTGACGGCCCGACGCTCACCGACCGGCCCCGAAACTCCCCCTCGCCTTTCCGGTTTGCGGCCGGTAAAATCGTCGGAAACCGCCCAACGCCCGCGCTCCGCCGGCCACCCCCGTCCCGGCCGTCGTCCGGTTCGTTGCGTCCGCCAGCCGCGGCCCACCCCTCGTCACGCCCGGACCCCTCGGTCCCGGGCCGGGCCGCCCCAGTAAGGGTTCCGCATGTCCGACCCCGGCACCGCCCCCCAGGGCGTCCTCGAACTCCACCCGAAGGGGTACGGGTTCCTCCGCAACCCGCGGAAGCACTACGTCCCCGGCCCGAACGACCCGTACGTGTCGGCCCAGCTCATCGACCAGCACCGGCTGGCCGGCGGGGTGATGCTCGGCGGCCCGGTCGAGCCGCCCCGCAAGGGCTCGACCGGCCCCCGGCTGGCCGCCGTCGAGCAGATCGAGGGGGCCGACCCGAAGCAGTTCCGCCGGCGGAACTGGGACGAGCTCACCGCCGTCGATCCGACCAAGTGGATTCGCCTGGAGACCGGGGCCGAGCCGCTGACCACCCGGGTGATGGACCTGTTCACCCCGATCGGGGCCGGCCAGCGGGGGCTGATCGTCGCCCCGCCGCGGACCGGGAAGACGGTCCTCTTGTCGCACATCGCCGGGGCCGTCGCCCAGAACCACCCGGACATGCACCTGATGGTGCTCCTGGTGGACGAGCGGCCGGAGGAGGTGACGGACCTCAAGCGGTCGGTCAAGGGCGAGGTGCTGGCGTCGAGCGCCGACCTGGACACGGCCAGCCACATCCGGCTGGCCGGGCTGGTCATCGAGCGGGCCAAGCGGCTGGTCGAGCAGGGGCGGGACGTGCTGGTGCTCCTGGACAGCCTGACCCGGTTGGCCCGGGCCCACAACAAGCACACCGGCAGCGGCCGGACGATGTCGGGCGGGGTGGACGCGAAGGCCCTGGACGTGCCGAAGCGGCTCTTCGGCTCGGCCCGGGCGTTCGACGAGGGGGGCTCGCTGACGATCCTGGGGACGGCCCTGATCGAGACCGGCAGCCGGATGGACGAGGTGATCTTCCAGGAGTTCAAGGGGACCGGGAACATGGAGCTGGTGCTCAGCCGGCCGCTGGCCGAGCGCCGCATCTACCCGGCGATCGACCTCGGGGCATCGGGCACCCGGAAGGAGGAACGCCTGCTGCCGGCCGAGATGCTGGAGCGGATCACGCTCCTGCGGCGGAGCCTGATGTCGCTGCGGCCGATCGAGGCGATGGAGGGGCTGGTCAAGCAGCTCAACAAGACGGCCTCGAACGACGAGTTCCTGAACACCGTCGGCAAGTTCGTGAAGTGACCCCCGGGAGTGAGGTGCGCTGTGGCGAAGGTCCTCTACGGGCGGCTCGACGGCCTGGACGGCATGACGACGTTCACGGCCGCGGACGTCCACGCCCTGGCTGACGACTACGCCCTCCGGTCCCGGATTGCCGACCCGGCCGACGACCTCCGGTGGCTGCGCCGGCGGGAGAAGCGGCTCCGGTGCCTGGCCGAGCAGAAGCACCGGAGGTACCAGCAGAAAGCGGACGAGCGGCGGCGACAGGATCGAGGCGGCGGCCGTTGACCGCCCCCTCCGGTCGCGTTACGGTGGCGGCATGGACGACGCCGACCTCATCACCGACGAGCCGGGCCACCGGAACGGCCAACCGCCCCCGGCCGAGCCCGCCCCCGAGCCCGTCGCCGCCCGGTTCGCCCGGCTCAAGGCAGAATGGGAGGAGCGGACTCAGTTCCTCTCCAACCCGAACAAAATCATCGGCGACCCGGCTTACCAGGAAATCATCGGCATGGGCTGGGCCGTCGTCCCGCTCCTGCTCGCCGACCTCCGCCGGGGCCGCTACTTCTGGTACGCCGCCCTCGAAGGCGTTACCGGCGAGGACCCCGTACCGGACGGCGTGTCGGGGGACATGCGGCGAATCGCCGACGCCTGGTCGGAGTGGGGGCGGTCGCGTGGGTATTGACCTGCCCTGCCCCGCCTTCCCGAACCTGACCGCGACCAACTATTCCGTCACCAGCGATCCGACCGACAGGTACAACTGCATCGGCTGGGCGGCCGGGGACGACCGCAACTGGTGGTGGCCGGTCGGGATTACCAAGCGGGGTTACTGGCCCGACGGGGTGCCGCGGGAGGAAACCGTCGAGGCGTTCGTCGCCGCCTTCGCCACCGTCGGCTTCGAGCCGTGCCCGGACAGGTCGGTCGACCAGGGGTACGAGAAGGTCGCCATCTACACCCTCGACGGCATCCCCACCCACGCCGCCCGGCAACTCCCGGACGGCCGGTGGACGAGCAAGCTCGGCAAGTCCTTCGACATCGACCACGACCTCGACACCCTCGACGGCCCGGTGTACGGGTCGCCGGCCCTGTTCCTGCGGAGGACGCGATGACGGACGACCTGACCCGCCGGCAGGCGGTCGCGGCCGCGCTCGGGGCCGTGGCCACCCCCGCGGCGGCCGACGACCCGGCCAAGCCCGCCCCCGGGAGTAACGCCGAGGCCGACCGGAAGCGGGTGTTGGCTGTCGGCATGACCGAGGCCGAGGCCGACTGTTGGGCCCTGATCGCCCGGGCCGCCGGCAAGTTCTTCGACCTGCCCAAGCTCCACCCGATGGACGACCAGGAGGTCGCCCAGGCCGTCCACGTCATCCAGAACAAGCTCCTCGCCCGCCCGACCTACCGCAAGTACCTGGAGCTGGCCAAGGCCGGCGAGAAGAAGTAACGCCGCGTCGGCCGCACGCCTCGACGAGACACCCCATGCCGCGCCCGCTGCTCGTCCTCGTACTGGCCGCCGTCGTCGCGGCCGCCGGCCCCGCTGGGGCGGCCGACTACTACCTCAGCGCGGCCGGGGACGACAGCAACCCCGGCACGTCGGCCGAGAAGCCGTGGAAGACCATCCCCCGGCTGCACCGGGCCAAGCCCGGCCCCGGCGACCGGGTCCTGCTCCGCGGCGGCGACACCTTCGCCGGGCCGCTCACGATCGTCGGCGACCCGGCCACCGAAGCCGACGGCGAACTCGTCATCACCTCCTACGGGACCGGCAAGGCCCGGGTCGAGGTCGGCCCCGGGAACGCGGTCGAGGTCCGCAACGTCCCCCGAGCCGCCGTCCGCAACCTCCGCGTCACCGGCGGCGGGCGGAACACCAACCGCGGGGCCGGCGTGCTCGTCCTGTGCGACCTGCCGAAGGCCGCCCGGCTCGGCCCGGTCGCCGTCGAGGGCGTCGAGGCGTCCGGGTTCGGGATGGAGGGCGTCTGCGTCCGGGCCCTCCCGACGGACGAGTCGGCCGGCGGGTTCGACGGCGTCACCGTCCGCGGCTGCCGGGCGTTCGACAACGGCCGGTTCGGCATCCTGGTCGAGGGGAACCCGCACTCCGAACCCCGCGAGCGGACGCGGAACCACACCAACGTCGTCGTCGAGAACTGCGTCGCCCACCACAACACCGGCGACCCGGACTTCTTGGCCAACCACTCCGGCAGCGGCATCCTGGTCGGGTCGGCCGAAGGCGGGCGGATCGAGGGGTGCATCGCCTACGAGAACGGCGAACTGTGCAACTCGACCGGCGGCGGGCCGTGCGGCATCTGGTCCTACGCCAGCCGGAAGCTGGTCATCCGCGGCTGCGCCGCCTGCCGGAACCGGACCGGGAAGGGCATCGACGGGGCCGGGTTCGACTTCGACGGCGGGATGGAGGACTCGGTCATCGAGCACTGCTATAGCAGCCACAACGACGGGGCCGGGTATCTGCTGTACGACTACCCCGAGTCGCCGTTCCGGTGGCGGAACAACGTCGTCCGGTTCTGCGTCAGCGAGGACGACGGGCGGAAGAACCGGTACGGCGGGTTCTCGATCGGCACCCACGGCCGGCCGCTCGACGGCCTCGACGTTTATCACAACACGGTCTACGTCGGCCCGACCGACCGGGGCGGCACCCCGGCCGGGGTGCTGTTCTTCAACGCCCCGCAACTGAAACGGGTGCGGCTCTTGAATAACGCTCTCGGGACCGCCGGCGGGGTGCCGGCGGTGGCCGACGCCGGGGCCGCGGACGGGGTGCTGTTCGCCGGCAACGGGTACTGGGCCGGCGGGGACAAGCCGCGGCTCGACGCGGCCGACGGGCTGGCGGCGTGGCGGGCGACGAAGCAGGAAGTGTTCGACGGGAAGCCAACGGGGATCGAGGCCGACCCGCTCTTCGACCGGCCCGGGGCCGGCGAGTTCGTCGAGGTGATCGCCCAGCTCAAGCACCAGACCGCGTACCGGCTGCGGGACGGGTCGCCGTTCCGGGCGGCCGGGCTGGACCTGAAGGCGTTCGGCATCGACCCGGGGAAGCGGACGTTCGGCGGGGCCGCGTACCCGCCGGCCGGCCGCCCGGACATCGGGGCGATGCCCTGACCGGCCGGCCCGAACCCGGCCCCGGGTCGGGGTGTCGTTCGGGGCGGTCGCCCGACCCGCCCGAGGCCGTCCCGATGCAGCTTCCACCCGAGGCCCACGCCCACTACGCCGGCGGCGTCGAGCGCGACCGGCTGGCCGCCGGGGTCGGGGCGCTGGAGCTGGCCCGGACGCAGGAGGTCGCCCGGCGGCATCTGCCGCCCCCGCCGGCCGTGGTGCTCGACGTCGGCGGCGGGCCCGGGGTGTACGCCGGGTGGCTGGCCGGGCTGGGGTACGAGGTCCACCTCGTCGACCCCGTCCCGCTCCACGTCGAGCAGGCGGCGGAGCTGTCCCGCCGGCAGCCCGACCGCCCGATCGCCAGCGTGGCCGTCGGCGACGCCCGCCGGCTCGACCGCCCGGACGCCAGCGCCGACGCGGTGCTGCTGCTCGGGCCGCTCTACCACCTGACCGACCGGGCCGACCGGCTGGCCGCCCTGCTGGAGGCCGGGCGGGTCCTCCGGCCCGGGGGCGTGGTCCTGGCCGCGGCCATCTCCCGGTTCGCCTCGGCCCTCGACGGGCTGCGGCTCGGGCTGCTCGACGACCCGGCCTTCCGGGCGATCGTGGATCAAGACCTGACCGACGGCCAGCACCGCAACCCGACGAACCACCCGCACTACTTCACCACCACCTACTTCCACCACCCGGACGAACTCCGGGCCGAGGTCGGTGAGGCCGGGCTGCGGTGCGAGGCGGTGCTGGGGGTCGAGGGGCCGGCGTGGCTGCTCGGGGACTTCGACCGACAGTGGGCCGACCCCGGCCGGCGGGAGCACCTCTTGCACGTCGTCCGGCGGATGGAGGCCGACCCGGCCGTCCTCGGGGTCAGCGCCCACCTGCTCGCCGTCGCCCGGCGGGAGTAGCCCGGAGGCGATATGGCCCGGGTCATCGGTTCGGTCGCCCTCCTCGTCCGCGACTACGACGAGGCCACCGCGTTCTACACCCACGCCCTCGGCTTCGAGCTGCTCGAAGACACGCCACTCGTCGGTGGCAAGCGGTGGGTCCGGGTCGCCCCGCCGGGCGGCGGGACCGCCCTGCTGTTGGCGAAGGCCGCCACCCCGGACCAGCTCGCCCGGGTCGGCGACCAGGCCGGGGGCCGGGTCTTCCTGTTCCTCCACACCGACGACTTCCCCCGCGACCACGCCGCCATGACCGCCCGGGGCGTCCGGTTTGCCGAGCCACCCCGCCGCGAATCGTACGGCAGGGTTGCGGTGTTCGAGGACCTGTACGGGAACCGGTGGGACCTGATCGGGCCCGCCGGTCAGTCTAACGATACCACCTCCCCGCCGGCCCGGGTGCAGTGGGCCCGGAGCACGTCCAGCGGGGTCGCGTCCCGGACGAACCGGACCCCGCCGTCGGCCGTGGCCGCGTTCGCCCCGCCGGTGTGCCCGCTCCCCATCGTGGAGAGCCGCTCCTGCACCCACCGGTTCGCGGAACTGTTCGGCCCGGTGGCGGTGTCCGGGATCAGCCAGTTCACCGGCCGGGCCGCCCCGACCAGGTGGTCCCCGACCGCGTTCGCCTGGTCGCACCACGCCCACCCGCTCCAGCCGAGGAGCGGGAAGTTGCGGTACATCCGGTCGAAGTTCTTGTCCCGGTGGTACCGCTCGCCCCACAGGAACGTCTGGCTCGTCCCGTCGCCGATCTGGGCCACCCGCACCCGGCTGTTGACGTAGAACACGCCCGTCTTGTCCATCATGAAGGTGCTGCCGGTGTACGCCCGGAACGAGTACACCCCGGCCACCCCGGCGTAGCTGTTGAGCCCGTACACGTTGCCCGTCACCGTCGCCTTCGGCTCGGCCGCCAGCGGGCTGGCCGGGCAGAGCAGGATTTTGATCACCTGCGACGACACCGACCCGTCCGGCCCGCGGTTGGCGTCGATCAGGTCGTAGTCCCAGGTCTTTTGAAGGTTGTCCTGCTCGAAGTGCGGGAGCAGCTCGACGAACAGGTTGGTGAACTGCCGCGGCTGCGCCCACGGCGGGTCCTGGATCACCCCGAACTGGAGGCCGGCCGGGGTCGGGTGCCGCCAGGCCGGCGGGAAGTGGCCGCGGGCCGACTCGTAGTTGTGCGTCGCCAGGGCCAGTTGCTTGAGGCTGTTGGCGCACTGGGTCCGGGCGGCCGCGGCCCGGACCTTCTGGACGGCCGGGAGCAGGAGGCCGACGAGCACCGCGATGATGGCGATGACGACGAGGAGTTCGATCAGCGTGAACGCCTTCCTGGGACCGCGGGCGTCCCGCCCGCTCTTCGGCCGCGTGCGGGCGGGACGCCCGCGGTCCCAGGCAGGGCCGATGACGAGCAGCTCGATGAGCGTGAAGGCACGCCGGAGGGGGCTGGCCATGCCGGGCCGGTGGGCCGCCGGGACGGGGGCGGGGCGTCGCCCGGGGGGCGGCCCGGCGGGGCGGTCAGGACGCCGGGCGGGACGGTCGGGCGGCGGGCCCGCCCGCGCGGGCCAGCCATCGGTTTACCCCGGCGGCCGTACCCGGGCAAGAACATTCCCAAGAAACGTCTCCGGTCCGCCCAGACCCCTCCCCCCGGCCCCCCG
>JAIEQO010000549.1 GCA_019747655.1 Gemmataceae bacterium
AACTACGTGTTCCTGTTCGACCGGTGGTGGAACCCGGCGGTCGAGGACCAGGCGATCAACCGGGCCCACCGGGTCGGCCAGCGGCACCCGGTGACGGTCACGCGGTTCCTGGCCGGGGAGACGATCGAGGGGCGGATCGCGGCCATCCTGGAGGCGAAGCGGAAGGTGTTCAACGACCTGTTGGCGGCGGCCGACAAGCCGGCCACGATGGGCCTGACCGAGGACGAAATCTTCGGCCTGTTCGACATCCGGTCGCGGCCGAAGCGGCACGCGGGGTAGCTCTCACCGCCGGGGGTTCGCACCCCGGGCTACAAGCGGTCGCCCCCCCGGGACTTCGAGACATCGGACCATCCGGAGCCGCACCGCCCGGTTGGGGCCGGCCCTCGAAGGAACCCCCCGGCGGTCACGGCCACCGGCGCGTCACAGTCGCCGTTAATGAGCAGTCGTCGGATCCCGCGGACGGCACGTCGAGCCCGCCTCGCGGCCGCCGGCTAGAGGCCATCAGTGCGAAGGGTTGGGGTTCGACGGCTTCCACGGTCCGCACCATCGCCGGCTGCCTTTTTCCAGCGTCGGCTACGCTTCCCCAGCCGGCCGGCGAATCCGAGACGTGGTCAACCGCCTTCCGGGGCTTCCCGCCCCAGCCAAACCGTGTGCCAGCCCGGCGTGACCCTCAAGGTCTGGGACCGCATCTTCCCGTCCGCGCCCCGCCAGCGCACGTCCACGTTCAGCGGGGTACCCGCCGCGACGTCGCCCAGCCCCAGATGGATGTCCGGGGCCCGCTTGCCCGAATGACCCGAGCCGCCGTCCACCTGGCTGACCAGCCGCCGGCCGTCGGGCAGGTGGACGGTAACCGCCGCCCCGATGGCCGGTCGGCTCGGCCGGTCGGCACGCGGGTGGCCGTCGAGCACCACGGTCTCGTCAGCGGCTTGGGGGCCGACCGGCAGCCGCAGGTGCAGGCCCAGGAAGGCGCCGGGGTTCGGAGCGGTATTCCGGAAGAGGAACGACGGCTCCCACTGGTTGGCCACCGCGAACTCGAGCCGGCCGTCGCCGTCGACGTCCGCCAGCGCGATGCCCCGCGTCACCATCGGGTCGCTCAGGCCCAGCCGGGGCGAGAGGTCGTAGAACCGGCCGTCCGCGGCCCGCACGAAGAAGCAGTTGTGGTCGTGGCCGCTGTACTCGGCGCCCGGCCGGAAGTCCGGCCAGACCCGCGGGTCCGAGCTGAGCCCGTCGTTCGTGGCGCCCAGCTCCTGCCCCTCCGGCCAGCGGTTGACCGTCCCCTTCAGGAAGCCCATGGCCTGCACCGCTTCGAGGACGCCGTCGTTGTCGAAGTCGGCCAGCCGCGAGTCCCAGCCCCAGCCGCTCCGCGACAGGCCCAGCTCCTCGCCGGCGTCGTAGTACGGGGCGACGCCCTGCTTCATCCGCCCCACCTGCCCGGTGCTCAGCCACAGGAAGTGGCTCTCGAACAGGGAGTACGGGCCGGCGATGTTGCTGACGTACATGTCGAGCCAGCCGTCCCCGTTGACGTCGCCGAAGTCCACCCCCATCCCCTTGAACGAATCCCGGCCCAGCACCCGGGACCGCGGCGTCAGGAACCCCCGCTCGCCCTCCAGCAGCCCGAAGCACAGCTTGCCGGGCTTCGACCGGTTGTGCAGCAGCCGGTCCGGCCCGAAGTCGTTGGAGACGTAGACCTCGGGCAACCCGTCCCCGTCGAGGTCGGCGGCCCCCAGCGCCAGCGTCCACCCGTGGCAGGCGTCGCGGGCGCGGGCCGGATCGACGCCGTCGAGGGAGAAGACGTCCGGGTCGTTCGTCCCGACCGGGACGAACGGGGATTTCCCGCCGCCCGGGTTCTTCCACAAAAAGAAGTGCGGCCCCCCGCCGTTGAAGGCCCGGGACTGCGATTGCGGCATCCGCAGCCGGCCGGTGCCGTTGGGGTCGAGGTAGGCCGTCCCGTCCGGGCCGTGGTTGCCGACGATCAGGTCGCAGTGGCCGTCGCCGTCGAGGTCGGCGTGGGTGGCCGCACAGGAGAGCCAGCTCTGCACCGGCTCGACCAGCTCGCGGGGGACGAACGAGTGCGCCGTCAGCGTCTTGCCGGCCGACGCCGGAGGCTGCTGGAAGTAGATGACCGGCGAGCGGCCCCAGAAGTAGACGAGCACGTCGGTCCGGCCGTCCTCGTCGAAGTCACCCAGCAGACAGCCCGTGGGGGCCATCGTCGAGTCGAACGGGAGGGGGCCGGGTCGCAAGACGAACGGCTCGTAGCGACCCCGGGGCGTTCCCGGCGCCGGGGCGACGACCACCTGGTCGATCCGCGGGTCGACGTAACAGAGGTCGTTCGGCAGCCCGTCCCCGTCGATGTCGCCCAGCGCGGCCGAGGCGCCGACCGCCGAGAGGTAGGCCGACAGGTGCGCCACCGACGGGTGGACCTGGCGGGTGGTCTTGTGGGGGAACCCGGCCGGTTCGGGGAAGGGGAGCCGCTCGAAGCGGAAGCGGGCGGCCATCGCGTCGGCTTCGGCGTCGGACAGCGTGGGCGGCCGGCTGAGGAGGTACAGGCCCCCGACCGCGCCGAGGGCGGCCAGGATCGCAACGGCCCGGCGGAGTTGCGACGGGCCGGGGTTCACGTGGGACGCCTCCACTCAAGCCTCCGCTCTCCCGGCCATCGCCGGTTCCAACGCGCGTGCGCGGACGTGTGCCGCCTCCAGGTCTTTGAGGCAGGCCTGCTCTGTTGCAATCCTTTGGTGGGCCGAACCCTCTAATCGGGCATGAGTACCACCCGGCCGATGACCAAGTCCGCCCTCGCGGTCGCCCGGCAGGCGCTGGCGGCCGCCGAGGTGGCGCCGCCGCGGCACCCGTCCAAGTTCGCCAAGCGGACGTACACCCAGCACCAGCTGTTCGCCGTCCTGGCCGTCCGCCAGTTCCTCAAGACGGACTACCGCGGGGTCGAGCAGCACCTGCGGGACTGGCCCGACCTGCGGGCCGCGGCCGGCCTGGGCGAGCGGGTGCCGGACCACACCACCCTGCAGCGGGCGGCCGTCCGGCTGCTCGAAAAAGGGGGGCCGACGCCCTCCTCGACGCCACCGTCGTCGCCGGCCGCCGGCTGATCCCGGCCGCCCCGCGGGCGGCGGTCGACGCGACCGGGCTGGAGACCCGGCACGCCAGCCGCCACTACTACCGGCGGGCCGGCAAGGACGCGGCCATGCGGGGGTGGCCGAAGTTGTCCACCGTCGCCGACTGCCACACCCACCTGATCCTGGCGGCCGTCGCCAGCCGCGGCCCGGGCCACGACGGCGGCCAGTTCCGGGCGGTCGTCGGGGCGGCCGCCGCCCGCGGTCCGATCGACACCCTGCTGGGGGACGCGGCGTTCGACGGGGAGCCGCACCACGCCCACGCGCGGGACGACCTGGGGGTCCGCCTGACCGTCTTCCCGGCCTACCGGCGGGGCGGCGGGGACGGGCCGATCCGGGGGAAGTACCGGAGCCAGATGGGCCGCCACTTCCGCCCGCGGGCCGACGGGGCGCGGCGGCACAAGCGGGTGTACGGCCAGCGGTGGCAGGTGGAGAGCGTGTTCAGCCGGCACAAGCGGCTCCTCGGGTCGGCCCTGCGGGCGCGGCGGTGGGACAGCCAGGTGGGCGAGGTGCTGCTCCGCGTCGTGGTGCATAACCTGATGCTCCTCGCCGCCCAGTAGGATCGCAACAGAGCAAGGCAGGCCAGCAGGTACATGCCCAGCCCGCGGGCGACGCAGACGATCACCAGGGCCGCGAACAGTCCGAAAACGACGTGGTTCATGAGGAGCAGGCTGTACACCAGGGCGACCGACGCGCCGAAGGCGACCTGGGCCCACCGCCCCTTCGGCGTCGTGCCGGGGTCGGTGACCATGTAGAAGGTGAACAGGACGAACGCGACGCCCGTCATCCCCGACAGCCGGGCGGCCAGGGGGCAGTGGCCGGTGGCGTACCACAGGATCAGGCTGCTGACGACGGCCTGGAGGGCGTACGTGCCGACCCAGGCCAGCACCAGGGGGATGCGCCGGGTGTACCGGGTGTTGAGCAGGCTGCCGGTGCAGACGATGACCATCGGCACGAGCCAGTCGCCGCTGCCGCTCAGGTTTTCCGTGAACTGGTACGGCGCGGCGACCCCGACCGAGGGGAACAGCAGCAGCGTGGCCGCGATCCCGAAGTTGGAGGGGTTCAGGTAGTGCCGGGTCGGCGCGCCGGCGGGAAGGAGCGCCACGAGCGCCACCGCCCCCAGGCAAAACACCAACACCCACTGCGGGGGGACCGGAATCCATTGGCCGGTCGCCCCGCCGGCCTGGAGCAGGGCCAGGAAGAGGGCGAGCTGGAACAGCAGCAGCGGCCAAGCCCCCTTCGCGGTCCCGGCGGGCATCCGGAACAGGGTCTTCGACGCGATCGCCACCGCGGAGGCGAAACAGACCACCCAGATGCGGTCGTTCGCGTACAGGAGCATCGCGCAGGCCAGGCCGGTGATGTGCGCCGACAGCAGGCTGTTCACCAGCGCCCCGAGGCCGCGGGTGAAGCACGGCCGGCAGCGTCGGGCCCAGGCCTCGAGCGCGTCCAGCAGCAACTGGGTGGCGTAGGCGGTCGCCAGGGAGGCCAGCGGCTGAGCCCAGGACTGCTCGAAGCCGAACCAGAAATGACCCAGGATGTTAAAAACGGTGATCGCCACCGCGAAGCGGCGAAGCCCGCCCAGGTGATCCGGCTGGTACTGCTTGTTCGTCGCGCTCGGCCGGCCGGGCGCGTCGCCCGCGGGCGTCGGCGGCGCGTGCTCCGGGTCGCGTCGGCTGTCGCTTATCAATCCGCCGCCTCCGTTTCGGACGATACAGCCCCAGCCAGACCGCGTGTCAGGATTATACCCGTCATGGCGGGGCCGGAGTTACTCCAAGCCCGATTTTTCCTTCGGCTAGGAAGCGACCGGAACCTGGCGAAGCGAGCGGCGGGGCGTCGCCTCCGGCTTGTCATCCCCGCCCCCGGGGTCGAGGGCCGGGAGGCAGCCGGTCAACACTTCGATCCTGGCTGCCGCGCCCCAGAGGGCCGCGGTCACGGCCACGTCGAGCACCTCGGCGTCGTCCAGGCCGGCCGCCCGCAGCTCGTCGACGCGCTCCTGGGTCAGCGTGTAAGACCGTGAGGCAACGTCTTTTGCGAACCGGGTGACGAGGGCGGTTCGCTCGGCGTCCACTTCAACAGCGGTGGTTGGTTGCCAGTCGTCGGCGAGCGTGGTGAGGGTTTCGGCGTTGGGGATGGACTGAAGGACCGTCCGCCCGATCGCCATGAACTGGTTCGCGTCGAGGCCGATGGCCCCGGTCGCCTTGTCCCTGCGGAGTAGCGATTCCAGCAGCTCGCGGAGGGCGGCCAGGAGGGGCGGGGCGACCGACAGCCGGTTCAACCAGGCCGGGAGGTCGCCCAGCCGGAGGTCGGTGAACAGGGTGCGGAGGGCCGCCAGGTGCTCGGACGGCGGCGGCCCGTGGACGCCCTTCCGGCCGAGGTCGACGAACCACCGGAAGAAGAAGGCCATCGCCCGCAGGCCGAGCCGGCGGAGCGGCTCGACCCGGCTCATCCACCCCGGGATTTCGGGCTCGACCCCCAGCGCGCTCACCACCCGGGTGATGAAGTTGAACGTGATCATCACCCCGACCGCGTCGAAATACTGCCGCGGCGAGTGGGCGGCCGCGAGGGCGGTCCGGACGTCCTCCGGGGTGACCTCCCCCGGCCGCGCGGTGACCTTGACCGCCAGCGCGACGAAGGCCCGGAGGTCCGGGGCGACTTCGGCCGCCAGCGGGTCGGTCTCGAACACGCGGGTGAGTCGGGCGGACATCCCTGCAGCCTGCAGGAACCCGACGTGCGCCTCCCGTCAGTACCGGCACGCGTTCGTGTGGGCGACGCTCACCCCGATGGCCTCCTTCGCCATCCGGCCCAGCTCGCCGTCCCACATGATGTGGCGGAAGCCCCGCTCGAACGCCCACAGCAGCCGCGGGCGGAGGCTGAACACCCGCATGACGTTCCAGGTGGTCCACTCGACCGGGAACGGCAGCGCCCCGACCATGTCCGTGCGGATCGTACCGTAGACCGCCCGCAGCTCGCCGTCCGCTTCCCGGGCCGAGATCGTCTTGATGAACGCCATCGTGCCCTCGTGGGGAACGCCGTTCGGCTTCCCGGTACAGATTGGACCTTGCCGGAGTAGTCCGGGGCATGGGCAGGCCGTTCGCCGGCCCGCCGTCGGGTTGCAAGAGTCGATGGCGTGGGTGACGCCGGCCGGCATCGGACGCCCTGTCAGCGGACCCGGTGCGGTTCAAACCGGGTGATGCGCGAGGGTCCGACAGGTCGGCCGGCTGCCGAGGGGTTCAGGCCGCCCGGGGCGGGTCGAAGATGGCGGTGGGGAAGTGGACGGGGGAGCCGATCGAACGCGGGACGCGGTGCCGGGGCGAGCCGTCGGCCCGGTCGTCTGCGCCGGGCCGCGCGGCCAGCTCCTTCGCCCCGGCGGATTCGTTAACCGGCGCGGTCAGGGGCGGGGCGGTCGGGGTCGGGCGTTCCGAGCACCCGGGGCCGTGGCACGGCGGGCGGGGGAGGTCGTCGAGGGCATGGCCGTCCGGGGGGGCCGTCGCTACCCCGGTCGGGCCGGCCGGCGGGCCCGCGATGTGGACGTAGTCGCCGCACCCGGCGGTCGCGCGGGCCGGGGAAAACGCCACCCCCGCGGCGATCGCCAGTGCGATCCCGGTGGTCCGGACCACGACTCGGGGGAGGGCGACCATTGCTTGGGAGAGTCAAATGGTTGATGTAACCGTACCCGATCGCGGGCGCGGCGTCAAGCACCCAAAGGGCGGTTTCTTACAACCGGTTGCGATCTTCGGACGGTTACGGGTCCGGTGGCGCGGCGGGCCGGGCTCGGCGAGCCGGGAGCGTGAGCGACCGGAGTGGTGTTCCGGAGTCGTGTCGAGCTGGCGAGCCGGGAGCGTGAGCGACCCGTGGGAAGCAACTCCGGTGGGGCACCCTCCCGGCACGCCGCGCCCCCCGCCCCCCCCCGGTACGCGATAC
>JAIEQO010000887.1 GCA_019747655.1 Gemmataceae bacterium
GCGTTCGACGCGGCGGCGATGAAGGACGGGGCGATCCCGGCGAAGTACAAGGAGCTGATGGCGGTGGCGGTGGCCCTGACGACCCAGTGCCCGTACTGCATCGACATCCACGCCCGCAAGGCCCGGGCGGCCGGCTGCACCGACGCCGAGCTGGCCGAGGCCGGCTTGGTCGCGGCCGCCCTGCGGGCCGGCGGGGCGATCACCCACGCCACCCACACGGTCGGCTGACCCGCACCCGGACGCTTAGCTCAGCGGCAGAGCACTCCCCTTACACGGGAGGTGTCACAGGTTCAAATCCTGTAGCGTCCACTCCCCCCGAGGGCCGCCGATGTCCCTGGCCGACCTCCTCCCCGCCATCCGGGCCTTGCCGGTTGACGACCGCCGGCAGCTCGTGCACCTGCTGATAGACGAGCTGGCCGGGCCGGCCCTGCCGGAGGACCGGTTACCGGAGTACATCGGGGAGATGCTTCGCCACGGCGGCGTGGTCAGCGCTGGCAGCCAGATCACGACCGACGCCGCGGGGTGGCAAGCGATCCAGGAGGCGATGGCCGAGCTCAAGGGGGCGGAATGATCCCCCCGGCCGTCTTCCCGTTCGTACCCCGACCAGGCGGCCTCGGACCGGGTGACACGGTGCCGCTGCTAACCGTCCGGCTCTCGACCAACGGGGTCGTCTTCGACGCGACCGGGCTGGTCGACACCGGGGCCACGTTCTCCGTCCTCCCGCTGGACGTCGGCGCCCGGTTCGGGGTCGACTGGAACCGATTGACCCGCCCGCTCGCCATCGGCGGGGCGTTCGGCCCGGTGCCGGCCCGGCTCCTCCCGGTCGACGCGGTCGTCGGCCCGTTCCCGCCGGTCAAGTTGTTGTTCGCCTGGGCCCGGTCCAACGCCGTCCCGGTTTTGTTCGGGCAGACCAACTTCTTCGACGAGTTCGACGTGTGCTTCTTCCGCCGGCGGGGCGAGTTCCACATCCAACCGGCCACCCCATGACCACCCCGGCCGTCGTCGGCATCGACCTGGGCACCACCTACAGCCTGGCCGCCTACGTCGGGCCGGACGGCAGCCCGGCCGTCGTCCGCGACGCGGCCGGGGTCGCCCTCGTCCCGTCCGCGGTCTGCTTCCTCCCGGACGGCGGCGTGCTGGTCGGGTCGGCCGCCCGGGACCGGGCCGTGTCCGACCCCGAGCACACCATCCTCAGCGTCAAGCGGCTGATGGGCCGGACCCTGGCCGAACTCGAACGCGAGCTGAAGCTCATCCCCCATCAGGTCGTCGAGCGCGATGTCGGCGGCGGGCGGAAGGTCCTGCGGGTGGACGTCGGCGGGCACGAGCACACGCCGGAAGAACTCTCGGCCATGATCCTCCGGGAGGTCCGGCAGCGGGCCGGGAACCCGACCAAGGCCGTCATCACCGTCCCGGCTTACTTCGACGACACCCAACGGCAGGCGACCCGCGACGCCGGCCGGATCGCCGGGCTGGACGTGCTGCGGATCGTCAACGAGCCGACGGCCGCCGCCCTGGCCTACGGGCTCGACCGGAAGCAGGCCGGGACGGTCGCCGTGTACGACCTCGGCGGCGGCACCTTCGACTGCTCGGTCCTCAAGCTCGACGGCGGCGTCTTTCGGGTCCTCAGCACCAACGGCGACACCTTCCTCGGCGGCGACGACTTCGACCGGGCGTTGATGGAGTTCGCCGCCGGGGAGCTGGGGATCGACCTGTCGGCCCGCGACCCGGAGCTGTTGCAACGGATGCGAGATGCCGCCGAGCGGTGCAAGATCGCCCTGAGCGAGCGGGAGAGTGCAGAGTTCGTCGTCACCGGTTCGGCGGGCTCCTACCCCCCGCTCGCCGTCATCCGCACTCGGTTCGAGGCCCTGATCGCCCCGCACATCGACCGCAGCCTGGAGAAGTGCCGGGCCGCCCTCCGGGACGCCGCCCTTAAGCCCGATCAGGTCGATGAGGTGGTACTGGTCGGCGGCTCGACCCGCATCCCGTACGTCCGCCGGCGGGTGGCCGAGTTCTTCGGCCGGACGCCGCACACCGACCTGAACCCGGACGAGGTGGTCGCCCTCGGGGCGGCGGTCCAGGCCGACATCCTGGCCGGGAACCGCCGGGACGTACTCCTGCTCGACGTGGTGCCGCTGTCGCTGGGCATCGAGACGCTCGGCGGGGTGGTGGACAAGTTGATCCACCGGAACACGACGGTCCCCGCCCGGGCCACCACCCGGTACACCACCGCGGCCGACGGCCAGACGGCGATCCTGCTCAACATCTACCAGGGCGAGCGGGAGCTGACGAAGGACTGCCGGCCGCTGGGGACGTTCAAGCTGGCCGGCATCCCGCCGATGCCGGCCCAGTTCGCCCAGGTGGACGTGACCTTCCTGGTCGACCAGAACGGCCTGTTGACCGTGACGGCCAAGGAGCAGCGGAGCGGGGTGCAGACGGAGGTGACGGTTCAGCCGGCGCACGGGCTGTCGGCCGACGAGGTCGAGCAGTTGGTGGCCGAGAGCATCGACCGGGCCGGCGAGGATTTTTCGGCCCGCCGGTTGATCGAGCTGCGGAACAAGGCGGCCGGCGACCTCCGGCACACCGAGAAGGCTCTGGCCCAGGCCGGCGACCGGCTGACCCCCGAGCAGCGGGAGCGGATCGCCTCGGCAACCGCGAGCCTGAACGCCACGACGGCCGGCGACGACCTCTCGGCCCTCCAGCGGGCGATCGACGCCTTCGCCGCGGCCACCAACCCGCTCGCCACCCTGCTCATGAACGAAGTCGTCCGCAAGGCCCTGGGCGGTTCGACGCCGGGGCGGCTGGACGCGGATCGGGTGTAATTGTTGGTTACTGAGGCCCGACCGTGAGGGAGGGCTTTCCGGAAAGCCCTCCCTCACGGTCGGGCCTCCTCGGACGGAGGATGCCATGACCTGGACCGACAGCCGGGAGATCGGCGAGGGGCTGTTCGAGCAGTTCGACACCCTGGACCCGCTGACCGTCCGGTTCACCGACCTGCACAAGCACGTTCTGAACCTGGAGGGGTTCGAGGGGAAGCCGGAGGGGTCGAACGAGAAGCTCCTCGAGGCCATCCAGATGGCCTGGTACGAGGAGTGGAAGGACGAGTACGGGAAGTAGTCACCCGGCCGGCGGGGTCGGCGGTTCGTCGGCGGCCGGCGGGGGCTCCGGGTCGACCGGCCGGGCCCGCCGGCGGAGGGGGCGGACAGACTCCTGGGCCGAAGCGGCGGACGCCCGCCGGGCCCGCCGGACGAGGTAGTACAGCCCGGCCCCGGCCGGGACGAGCACCGGCAGCCACGGGGTCAGAGCGACGGCGAACAGGGCCACCCCCTCGCCGAACGACACCACCGCCTCCCACGAGGCCCGGAACGTCCGCCCGACCCGGGTGCCGAACGTCGGGGCGGTCGGCGGCTGGTAGTCCTTCACCTCCCGCAGGGTCAGGTTGACCGTCGAGAGCGTGGTCATGGTGGAAAGGTACTTGAGCCGACCCTCGGCCTTGTCGATGCCCTCCCGGACCGGGTAACGCTCCTTCCGGATCAGGGTCACGTCGGCCGGCTGGGCGGCCTTCTCCAGCAGCTTGTCGAGGGCCGCCTCCTCCTTCTTCAGGCTCTCCAGCCGGGCCCGGAGGTCGACGAACTCCTCGGTCACGTCCTGGGAGTCGACCGCGTTCCGCTCCGGGTGGCCGAGGGCGGCCAGCCCGTCGATCAGCGGCCGGAAGCCGGCCGCCGGCACCCTTAGGGTGTAGCTGGCGGTCCCAGACCAGGCCGGCTGGTCCCGCTTCTCGACCTCGGACCTGGCGACGTACCCGCCGTGGGCGGCGAGCAGGCGGTCGACCTCGGCCCGAGCCGCAGCGAGGTCCTTGACCACGACCGACAGCGTAGCCGTGAAAATGATCTTGCGGTCCGCGCCCGGGTCGGGCTTCGGCCCGCCGGCCGCGTCGGCCCCCTCCCGCACGAGCCCCTGCGGGGCCGGCGCGCCGGCCCCGCACCCGGCGGCCGCGAGCGTGAAGGTGGCGACGAGCGCGAACGCAATGCCGAGCCGGCGGGACATGGGGACACCCTCGGCGAGGTGACGGCCAACCCTCCTGATCCCGGTACGGCCGGGTTATTCCTTCGGTTCGGTCTCCGGTTCGGGCTGCAGCCGGTTGTACAGTTCCGTCAGGCCGCGGAGTCGGTCGGCCGCGCCGGGCCAGAACTGGAACGGCTCGACCCGCCACCGCCAGTTCCCGTCGGCCACCCCGGGGGTGTTCATCCGGGTGTTCCCGCCGAGGCTGAGCACGTCCTGCAACGGGGCGATGGCGATCGCCGAGACCGACCCCCACGCCAGCCGCAGCAGCGGCTCGGCCGGGTCGTCCACCTTCCGCCCGATGTACGCCTCCAGGTAGCCCTTCTGCTGGGCGTTGAGCGACTGCCACCAGCCGACGGTGGTGGCGTTGTCGTGGGTGCCGGTGTAGCAGACCGAGTTGGGCACGAAGTTGTGCGGCCAGTACGGGTTCTGGGGCTTGTCCAGGGCGAACTGGATCACCTTCATCCCGGGCAGGGCGAGCGAGTCCCGCAGCTCCTCCACGTCGGGGGTGATGACGCCGAGGTCCTCGGCCACGAACGGCAGCCCGCCGAGGGCCGTCCGCAGCCGCTCGAACAGCTTCGCCCCCGGCCCGTCGACCCACTTCCCCTTCTTGGCCGAAGTCTCACCCGCCGGGATGTGCCAGGCCTGCCGGAACCCGCGGAAGTGGTCGAGCCGGACGAGGTCGACCCGCTTCAGGTCCCGCAGGCACCGGGCCACCCACCACGCATACCCTGTGGCGGCCATCCGGTCCCAGTCGTAGATCGGGTTGCCCCAGTGCTGGCCGTCGGCCGCGAAGTAGTCCGGCGGGACCCCGGCCACGACGGTCGGGTTGCGGTCCGGGTCGAGCAGGAACTGGTCCGGGTTGGCCCACACGTCGGCCGAGTCGAGGGCCACGAAGATCGGGGCGTCGCCCATCACCTTGATGCCGCGGTCGGCGGCGTAGGACCGCAGGGCGGCCCACTGGCGGTCGAACAGGAACTGGCCGAACTTGTGCATCAGAACCTCCGCGGCCAGCGGCTTCTCGACCGCGGCCAGGGCGACGGGGTCGCGGCGGAGCAGTTCCTTCGGCCAGTCGGTCAGCCCGCGGCCGCCGAGCGAGTCGCGGACGGCCATGTACAGGGCGTAGCCGTCGAGCCACGGGGCCTCGGCCGCGGTGTATGCCTCGAACTCGGCCTTGAGGGTCGGGGCCTTGCCGCCGCGGAAGGAGTCCCACGCGGCCCGCAGCAGGGCCCGCTTGAACGGCGTGACGCGGGCGTAGTCGACGTGGTCGTAGGGGAAGCTGTGGCCGGCCCACAAGGACGACGAGACGAGGCCGTCCTGTTCGAGCAGTTCCGGGCTGAGGAGGGTGATGTTCCCGGCGAAGGCGGAGTACGACTGGTACGGCGAGTCGCCGGCCCCGGTCGGGCCGAGCGGGAGAACCTGCCACCACTGCTGCTTCATCCCGGCCAGGGTCTCGACCCAGCGGTACGCGGCCGGGCCGAGGTCGCCGACCCCGAACGGGCCGGGCAGGCTGGTCGGGTGGAGCAGGACGCCCGACGAGCGGGGCAGGACGGGGGTGGTCATCGGCCGGCGGGCTCGCGGGGCTGCCGGGCGGGGCCGGCGTGTCGGATTACCTTACGGAACCCGGCACGCCCCGTACCGTCAGCCGGCCAGCAGCCGGACGACCGCCCCGAGCCCGGCGCCGGCGGCCACCTCCCGCACCGGGAGCATCCCCAGGTACTGCCGCCGGGCCGCGTTGACGACGGCCGGGTCGAGCGGGTCGCGGCCGGTCAGCCGGGCGTGAGCGACCGCCATCACCGCCGACTTGAGGGTGTTGGCCTGGACCCGGACTGTGTGCGGCGACCACCGCCCGGGGTGGAGGTGGACGTACCGGCCGCCCTCGGGGCCGAGCCGGACGGCCCACCGGGACACGTCCGGCAGGTCGAGGACGGCGTACCCACCCCGAAGGTCAAGCCACGCGGCGAGCGCCGGATAGTCAAACCTTCCCACGCCCCCGAGTCGGTCGAGGACGAGATCGGCGACCGCGGCCGGGGTAAACGCCCCGGTGTACAGGTCCATCAGCCGGGTGCCGACGACGAGCATCTCGGCCGGCAGGGCCGTGACGCCATCGGGGCCGGCGGCGACCGCGCGGGCGATCCGGTAGCGAACCCACCCGGCGTGGTGCTTCCAGGTGTTGAGCAGAACGGGATGGGGGACAGGCTGGTCCATACGGGGAGGACGCGCCGGACAGCCAGGCGGTTCGGGTGTAGGGTGCTGTCGAGCGGACCGGCTCTGCGGTCCGCGATGACGCACCACGCATCGCCCGGTGCGTCCCGCCTCGCCTGCGGCGAGCCTCGACACACCCTACGAGACCCTGCAGAACACCGCCTTCAGATACCGCCCTTCAGGAACGCTGAGCAGGAAGGGATGATCGGGGCCGGCCCCGCCGACCTCGAACACCTGGAGTTGCCGCCCGGCCTGCCACGCCGCCCGGCGGACCGACTCCAGGAAGTCGGCCTCGCCTACCAGCCCGGTACACGAGCAGGTCAGGAACACCCCGCCCGGGGCCACAACCTGAATTGCCAGCCGGTTCATGTCGCAGTACTTCTTGAGAGCCGCTTCCACGCCCTCCCGGTCGCGGGTCAGCTTGGCCGGGTCGAGCACCACCGCGTCGAACTTCTCCCCGTGCGGGATGACCTCCCGCAGCCACTGGAAGATGTCCGCCTGGACGAACCGGACCCGGGCGGCGTTCAGGTGGGCGTTCCCCTTCGCCAGCTCCAATGCCTGCTCGTCCAGATCGATGCCGACCACCTCGGCCGCCCCACCGAGGGCCTTCGCGTAGACCGAGAACCCGCCGGTGTTGCAGCACAGGTCGAGCACCCGCTTGCCGCCGCAGAAGCCGGCGAACCGCTTGCGGTTGTCCCGCTGGTCGACGAAGAACCCGGTCTTGTGCTTGCTCCCGGGGGCGACCCGGAACCGCAGCCCGTGCTCGGTCACGACCCCCGGCGG
>JAIEQO010000130.1 GCA_019747655.1 Gemmataceae bacterium
GGGCGACGGCCCCCGGGCGGGGGTCGGCGGCCGGCTGGACGTGGCCGCACTGGGGGCAGCGGACGCGGGGCACGGGCGGGCTCCGGGGCCGGCCTCAGTCCGACCCGCCGAGGGTGTGGATCGCCTCGGCGGCCGAGTCGTACAGGGCCCAGTGGTTGTCCAGGTTGGTGATCCGCAGCAGCTCGCGGATGTTCGGGTTGACCCCGGCCAAAACCAGGTCGGCCCCGCGCCCGGCCAGCAGGTGGTGGCACCGCAGGAGGAACGTAATGAACGCCGACCCGAAGTACTTGACCGACGCCAGGTCGATGATGATCTGGTTCGGCGGGTCGGCCCGGAGCGGGGCCAGCACCATCTGTGCGGCCGGCTCCAACAGGGTCTCGGGCAGGTGCTCGACCTCGGGGGACGGGACGACCACGGCCACGTCGCCGTGCCGCCGCACCTGGAAGAACTCGTGGGCCAAGTCCGTGTCGGTGGTCATTGGGGTCCGTCCTGTGCCGGGGGTCCGGGCGACCGAACCCCCAGAGTAAACCGGCCCGGCGTCCGAATCAAGCATCCGGTTTGGGGTTCCACCGGGCCGGGCGGAAATCCGGAATCCGGTGTTGACACGGCCGGCGGGCGGGCGCAGTATAACGACTGAGTTCTGCCTCTTCTCTGTTCCGGCCCCACCGTTCTGAGGCGCAAGCCGAGGAACGGTGGGGTTTTTTTGGGCCCTACCTTCCGGCGGGCGGCCGCAGCTCCCGGCCCCTTGAGCTTGCACTAACCCCCCGGCCCGTCATACCCTGCGGCCCTTCCCGCCCGAAGGACCGCCGATGGCCCCGCCCGATCCTCCCCCCGACCGCCTCGCCCGGGCCGTGGTCGCCGTGGTTGGGCGGGCGGCCCGGCACCCCCGGGCGGTGCTACTGGCCGGCCTCGGGCTGGTCCTCCTGTCGGTTCATCTGGCTGCCACCCGGCTCGAATACCACACCCAGCGGGACGACCTGCTCAGCGCCGACAAGCCGTGCCAGAAGCGGTGGCAGGCGTACCTCGACGCCTTCGGCGCCGACGAGGACATGGTGGTCGTCGTGGAAGGGACCGACCGCCGGCGAATGGAGGTCGCCCTGGACGCGGTGGCCGACCGGGTGAAGGCCCGGCCGGAACTGTTCGACCGGGTGTTTCACCGGGTCGACCTCCGCGGCCTGCACGACCGGGCCCTGCTCTACCTGCCGCCGGACCAACTGGACGCCGTCCGCGGCCGGGTCGAGCGGATGGACCCGTTGCTCGGGCCGCTCGCCCCGCTGGCCTGGCCCCGGCTGAACGCCGAGTCGCTCCTGGGGACGGTGGCCGCCACCCTCGACGCGGCCGACCGGTCGGCCGCGGATACGGACCTGCTGGCCCAGCTCCCGGCCGTCGCCCGGTCGGCGGCCGCGACCCTCCGCGACCCGGCCGGCTACCGCAACCCGTGGGCCGTCGCCGGCCCGCTGACCGCCGACCGGGACGCCGAGCGACAACTGACCGAGCCGCAGTACTTCTTCACCCCCGACGGCACGCTCGGGATGCTGCTGTGCCGGCCGCGGGCGGCCGGGCGGTCGTTCACCCCGGGCAAGGAGGCGAACGACGCCCTGCGGGCGGCCCTGGCCGACGCCGGGCGGGACTACCCGGACCTGGCCTTCGGGCTGACCGGGCTGCCGGTCCTTGAGACCGACGAGATGGTCCTGTCGGACGTTGACTCGCAGCGGGCGGCGTGGCTGGCCCTGCTCGGGGTGGCGGTGCTGTACTTCGTCGTCTACCGCGGCTTCCGCTACCCCCTCCTGACGGTCGGTTCGCTCGCCGCCGGGACGGCCTGGGCCCTCGGCTGGGCGGCGGTCACGGTCAGCCACCTGAACCTCCTGTCGGCCACGTTCGCGGTGATGCTGATCGGGATGGGCGACTACGGGGTGCTGTGGGTGGCCCGGTACGACGAGGAGCGGCGGGCCGGGCTTTCGGTCGACGCGGCCCTGCGGGCGACCGCCGCCCAAGCCGGGCCGGGCATCCTGACCGCCGCCCTGTCCACGGCGGTGGCGTTCTTCGCCACCATGTTGGCCGACTTCAAGGCGGTGGCCGAACTCGGCTGGATCGCCGGCTGCGGGGTGCTGTTCTGCGCCCTGAGTTGCCTGACGCTGGTGCCGGCGGCGCTGGTACTGGCGGAGCGGAGGCGATCGGGGGGCGTGAGCCCCCTGTTCCTTGCACACAACAGGGGGCTCACGCCCCCCGCCCGCCAAGACATCCTCCCCTTCCCGTCCGCCTGGCTCCCGGCCCTCGCCAACCGCCCCCGGCTCGTCCTCGCCCTCGGCGCATTGCTCCTCGTCGCCTGCGGGGCGGCCGCCTGCCGGCTGACGTACAACCACAACCTGCTCGACCTCCAGCCCCGGGACCTGGACTCGGTGGCCTGGGAGCGGAAGCTGATCGGCCGGGCCGCCGGGATGACCTGGGACGCCCTGAGCGTGGCCCGCACACCGGACGAGGCCCGGCGGCTGCGGGCGGGGTACGAAGCCGTCCCCGAGGTCGGGCGGGTGGTCGAGGTGGCGTCGCTCGTCCCGGCCGATCAGGGGGCCAAGCTGCCGGCCGTCCGGGCGGTCCGCGACCGGCTCGCCGGGCTTCCCCCGGCCGACAAGCTCCCGCCACCGAAGCCGTCCGACCCCGGCCGGGTGCGGGAGCTGGCCGCCCGGGTCCGCGACCACGCCGGGGTCGACGCCGAACTGGCCGCCGCTATGACCGACCTGCTCGCGGCCCTCGCCGCCTCGCCGGACCCGGCCGGCCGGCTGGCCGGGTTCGACCGACACCTCGCCGCCGACCTCGCCGCCGACCTGGACCGCCTCCGGGCCGTCGCCCGATCCGAGCCGATCATTCTGGCCGACCTGCCGGCCGAACTCCGGGAGCGGTACGTCGGGGCGAACGGCGAGTACCTGGTCCGGGCGTTCGCCCGGGACAGCCTGTGGGACCCGGACGCCCTCGGCCGGTTCACCGCGGCCGCATCGGCCGTGGACCCCGGTGCGACCGGCAAGGCGTTCCGCACCCGGGAGGGGCTGCGGCAGATGAAGGCCGGGTTCGAGTGGGCCGGGGCCTACGCCCTGGCGGCGATCGTGGTGGTGCTGTGGCTCGACCTGCGGGGCTGGAGGGGCGTCTTGCTCGGGCTCTTCCCGCTGGCCGTCGGGGTGGTGCTGACGGCCGGGGCGATGGGACTGTTCGGGGTGCCGCTGAACCCGGCCAACCTGATCGCCCTGCCCCTGATCGTCGGGGTGGGCGTCGACAACGGCGTCCACGTCCTGCACGACCACCGGGCCGGCCGGCCCGGCACCCCTTACCGGCTCGGGGCGGCGACCGGCCGTGGCGTCCTGGTGGCGGGACTCACCACCGTGCTCGGGTTCGGCACCCTGATGACCGCCCGGCACCGGGGGATGGCCAGCCTCGGCCTGGCCCTGACGTTGGGGGTGACGTTCTGCATGATGGCGGCACTGGTGTGGCTGCCGGCGGTGCTGCGGCTGCTCGACGAGCGGCGGCTGCGGAAGCCGGTGGTGGTCGGGGCGCGGGAGGCGGCCCGGGCGCGGGCGGCGTAGGGGTGGTATCACGGGGGAGGCCCGGCGGTGGGGAAGCAGCCCGACCCGCGGAAGCGGCGGACCCGCGAGCACGTCCTCGCGGACCTGAGCGTCAACCACGTCGAGCGGTTCGTCTTCGAGTGCGGGTTCACCGCCGAGGAGCCGAAGGACGACTACGGGTACGACCTCCGCATGTTCACCTGCGACCCCCGGGGCTACACCGAGGAGGGGGCGGTCTACTTCCAGTTGAAGGCGACGGACGCAATCCGGACCGTTCGGGGAGGGGTTGTTTTCGACCTCGACGTCCGCGACCATAACCTGTGGATGGCCGAGCTGATGCCGGTCTTCCTGGTCGTGTACGATGCGCCCGGCCGGGTCGGGTACTGGCTGTACATCCAGAACTACTTTGCGGCCGACCAGGCCCACCGGCCGAAGCCCGGCCGCCGGACCGTCCGGGTCACGATCCCGCGGACCAACGTCGTCGACGAGAGCTTCATCCGCTACGCCCGGGACCGGAAGGCCGACGTGTACGCCCAGGCTGTTCGGAGGGTCGACCACCGTGCCTGACATCACCTACAGCCGGTTCCAGCAGGTCCTCCAGGAACTCGGGTTCCGGGTCGACCCGGCCCGGACGGCCGAGGACCACACGATGTACTGGCGGGGCGAGGGGACGCTGTCGCTCCTACTGCCGATCTACGCCCCCGACGACCGGGTCCGGCCGCACCACGTCGACTTCGTTCGGTCGATCTTCCGGCACGAGGACCCGGACGAGCGGGACCGGTACGAGGTGATGATCCGGACCGACCCGTCGACGTGGGCGATAACCGGGGTGGCGGGCCCGCCGGCGACCGGGCCGACCGGGCCTCGGCCCGCAACGGCCACCGGGGCGGCGAAGGTCCGACGCAAGCCGGCCCTGCGGCCGAAGGCCAGAAAGGCCCCGCCGGCCGCCTAACCCGCCTTGCGGATGACCAGCCGGTAGCCGGACCCGGGGCCGCCGCTGTCGTGGGCGTCGATCAGGGTGACGAAGTACGCCCCGTCCCGCGGCAGGGTGACCGTCAGCGCCGGGTCGGGCGAGCCCTTCGCGTCGTCGGCCGCACCCAGCGTCCGCCGGTCGGCGTCGTAGACCGTGACGAGGGCGTCCAGCGGCGACCCCCACCGGGCCGCCTGCACCTCGACCGTTACCTTGTCGCCCTTCTTGCCCTCGAACCGGTAGACGTCGGCGTCCTTGTCTTTGCCGACGACGCCCTCGACCGCACACGGCACCGGCACCGCCTGGGCCGCGTCGAACCCGTCGCTCGGTTCCTTCTCGGCCACGGCCGGCAGGTCGTCCCGGACCAGCAGGGTGTACGGCTCGGACTCGCCGGCCGGGCCGACGGCGACCAGCTTCACCGCCCCCGGCTTGGCGTCCTTCGGCAGCACCAGCTCGACCTCGGCCTCGGAGTCGCCGACCTTCTCGGCCGACTGGTTGTTCCCCGGCGGGCTCTTCTTCTTGCCGAGCAGCTTGACCGTCGCCCCGTCGGCCCCGGCCACCTTCAGCTCGGTGGCGGTGTCGAGCCCCCGGCCGCGGAGGACGAGCTTCTGCGTCTCCCCCGGCTTGGCGACGAGCGGGACCGGGTAGAGGAGTTTGGGCAAATTCTTCTTGTCACCGTCCTTCTTCCGGTCCTGGGCCGGGGCGGACGCGGTGACGGCCAGCCCAACGGCGAGCAGCACGGGCAGCCGAGTTGCCATACCCCCTCCCCCCCTGGTTTTTCACAGCCACCCACCGCCGGACCGAACCGCCGGACCGGCCTGAACTTGTGCCGACATCCTCGCCGCCGATCGCCGCCCGACCCGGCAACGGAGCCCGCCCCAACCCGTTTACCACAAAGACCTTCGTACCATCCCGTCCGGTGCCGTATACGGCACCGGACGCCTTTGAAACGACCGCGACCGCCGGCCGGGTTCGGTCCACTGCTGGCCCGAGCCCGACCGACGGTCGTGTCCCTCAGAACAAGTGTACACACTGAACAGGCGGTCGTCAAGTCGGCCGCGCGGAATTTTCCGGCCCCGGCTCAGAAACGGTTCCGGAAGCTCGTAGGGCGGGTCGAGCCGGTGCAGAGCACCGGCTCGACCCGCCCTACGAACCCGGTTGCAACCCTTTTTCAGCGTCTCTCAATCCCGCCCCGGGGTGAAGGAGACCATCTCCTCGGTCAGGTTGTCCATCACCCACTTGACCTGGCCGACGTCCTTGACGTGCCACTCCGTTGCCACGAACTCGTGGGTCTCGCCCTTGCCGACCGGCTTCACCACCGACCGTTCGACCACGAGGGCGGTGAACGTCCCGGCCGGCACCTTCACCTCCTCGAACCCCTTGACCGCCCACTTCGCCGCACGCTCCTCCTTCTTGCCGCGGTCCCGCTCGAAGGTGCCCTTCCAGGCCCAAGTCGCCCCGTCCTTGAGCGGGGCCTTGAGCAGCGGCAGGGGCGGGTCGAACGCCCGGCCCATGCTCGCCTCCTCGAACAGCCCGGCCTTCAACACCCGTACCCGAAAGTTGCCGCGGACCCGGCCCATGATCTCCCGCCCGTAGGAAACCGTCGTCACCCCGTCCTTGGTTTCGACGGCGGTGACGGCGTAGGTGAAGTCCTCGGGCGGGGCGACCTCACCCGGGCCGTTGCCGGGCTGGCCGGACAGCCGGACGACCCACTTGGCCCCGACCTTCGTGGGGAAGTAGACGGGGTCCCTGACCTCGGGCACGGGTGCGGCCGCGACGACGAGGGCGACAAGGGCAGCCAGCAGGACGGGGAGGGCGACGAGGCGGGGCATGGTGACGGTCCGCACAAATCGGAACGCGGATGGGAGCGCGGAGGGAACGCGGATCAATCCAAATCCATGATTTTGGTCTGATCCGCGTCTTCGCCGCGTCTGCCGATCCGCGTCATCCGCGTGCCGCATTCTCACAACCGGAATTTACACGAACAGCTCCTGCACCGTCTCCCCGTGGTCGAGGATTTCGAGCGGCCGGCCGTCGGGGGTGAAAATCTGCTTCCGCGGGTCGATCCCGAGCGAGTCGAGGATCGTGTACGCCACGTCGGCCGGGGCGACCGGCCGCTGGGTCGTGTACGCCCCGTGCTTGTCGGTTTTTCCGAGGACGAGCCCGGGCTTGACCCCGGCCCCGGCGAACAGCAGCGACCCGGCCGGCCCCCAGTGGTCCCGGCCGCCGTCCTTGTTGATCTTCGGGGTCCGCCCGAACTCACCCATGACGACCAGCAGCGTGTTCTCGAAGGTGCCCCGGTTGTGCATGTCCTCGACCAGGGCGGAGACGGCCCGGTCGAACTCGGGCAGCTTCTTGTCCAGGTTGTCGAAAATTTTCGCGTGGTGGTCCCAGCCGGCGTAGTTGACCGTCACGAACCGCACCCCCGACTCGACCAGCCGGCGGGCCAGGAGCATCGACTGCCCGGCCGTGTTCCGCCCGTACTTGTCCCGCAGGGCGGCCGGCTCGCGGTCGACGGCGAACGCCGTCCGGGC
>JAIEQO010000138.1 GCA_019747655.1 Gemmataceae bacterium
GGTGCTTCCGAACACCGGGGCATCGAAGACTCTGCCCCGGCCACCCAACCGGGCTACCGCCCGAACCCGCCGGCGAACTGGTGGAGGGCGGCGGCCACGAACGCCCGGGTCTGGGGGTCGTCCTCGGGCCGGTCCTCGGCGTCGGCCGGGACCGGGACGGCGACGTACAGCTTGTACAGCTCCGGGGCCTTCGCCAGTTGGGCGGCGAACTGCCACCGCGGCCGGTCCGGGGCGACCCAGGCGCCGTCCGTGGACCACGCCCACCGGACCCGCACCCGGTCGTGCTGGGTGGCCGTCTTCTTCTCGAAGTCGGCGACGTACACCTCGGCCGTCCGCCCGCCGGGCAGGTCGACCGTCTCCTTGGCCGGGGGCACGACCGTCTTGTACCCCGCCCCGGGATAGCAGACGTCCGGGGTGTGGGTCGAGACCGATCCGGGGATGCCGCTGATGATCGTCACCACCGCCGACCGGCCGGACCCCGGGCTGGCGTACCGCCGGCTGGTGGCGGTGCTCCGCTCGTTGGTCGGCATGTCGGTCGGGACGGCCGCCGGCTGCCAGTCGTCGAACCGGACCTCCAGGGCGTGCAGCCGGTCGGTGACGGCCGGGTCGGGGGCGACGAACGCCCACCGCTGGGTGGCCGCCCCGTGGACCGCCGCCCCGGCCACCACCAGGGCCGCGATAATTACGAGCGTCGGTGCCTTGAGCATCGGTGCCGGCTCCTGTGGGCTCCACGTCGGACCGGAGGGCAACGGCCCGAAACTCGAAACGTTAAACTCGAAACTCGAAACTTCAGCAGAGCGCCTCGCGGTCCGTCGCCCCGACGTACACCACCCCGGCGTAGGGGACCTCCATCGCGGCCGCCCGGTCGGTCGCCCGGCGGAGCAGCGGCACCGTCGTCTCCCGGTACTGGGCACAGACCAGCACCGCCTCGCACCGCCGGACCACCTCGACCGCCTCGGCCGCCGCCAGGAGGGCGTGGGCGCTCACCACGACGCAGTCGTAGGGCTCCTTCACCCGGGCCAGCAGCTCGTCCAGCCGTCGGCCGACGGCGGCCGCCCCGGCGTCGGCCGACCACGCCCCGGCGGTCAGCAGGTCCGGCCCGCCGGGGAGGGCGACGACCGCGTCCCGGATGTCGACGATCTCGCCCCGCAGGGCCTCGCACACCCCCGGCCCGTTCGCCACCCCGGCCAGGGCGTGGAGGGCCGGCGACCGGAGGTCGAAGTCGGCCAAGAGGACCCGGTGGCCGGCCCGGGCCAGGCTCCCGGCCAGCCCGAACGCCGTCCCCGCCTTCCCCTCATCCGCGACCGGGCTGGTGACGGCCACGCACGTCGCCCCCCGGGCCAGCCACGCCTGCCCGACGTAGGCCCGGAGCTTGTCGACCGCGTCCGCCGAAGCCGGGCTCCCGGGCCGGCCGGGGACCACCCCGACCACCGGTGCCGGCCCGGCCGTCGTCACGTCGACCAGAGAACTGACCCGCCGGGTCATCGTCTCGTACCCGACCAGCCCGACGGCCAGCAGGACGTACCCCATCAACCCGGCCGCGACCGCGGCGAGGATTTGCTTCTTGCTGTCCTTCTGGACCGGGGCCGACGCCGGCTGGATCACCCGCACCCGCTCCAGCGTCCCCAGCTCGGCCTTCAGGGCGTAGAAGTTCTGGGCCACCCGCCCGAGGACCGAGTCCTGGACCATCAGGTCGGTCTGGTCCGGCAGGTACGGCTTCTCCGGCAGCCCCGGCCGGCCGTCGGCCGACACCCGGTTCGCGTCGGTCGGCGCGGGGAGGTCCTTGACCGCCTGCCGGACCGCCGCCTCGGCCAGCCTGGCGACGGCCAGGGCGTCCTCCAGCTCAACCGCCTGCTGGGTGTAGGTGGCGGCGGCGGCGGCCAACTGCTCCATCCGCGGGAGCCGGTTCTTGGCCTCGGCGGCGAACGCCTTCTCCCCCCGCAGCTTCTCCAGGGCGGCCTTGCGGCCCTCCCAGACCGTCTTCTTGACCCCGATGTCCCGGGCCGTCTTGTCGTCCGCCGCGCTGTAGGTGAAGTCGTAGTCCCGCTTGGCCTGGGCCGCGTCCCGGGCGGCGGCCATCACCTCCGGGTCCTTCTCGACCGCCTGGGGGATGAGCGGGTCGGTGATCGGGGCGGTCTTCAGCTTCTCCAGGTCGGCCTTCGCCTGCTCGGCCCGGTTCCGCAGGAGCTTGATCCGGGCCGGGTACTGCTCGACCTCGACGCTCAGCTTGTCGAACCGGTCGAGCAGCTTCCGCGGGTCCCGCTGGGCCAGGAGGGCGAGGGCGTCGGCCGGCGGGGCGGGGACGGCCCCGGCGAGCGGCGGCAGCGTCCGCGGCGGGTCGCCGCCGGAGACCGGCCGGACGGTCGGGTCGGCGGTCGGCCCCTTCGCCAGCGGGTCCGGCTTCCCGGCCCGCCCGCGGAGCTGGTTGAACAGCTCGGTCTTGGCGTCCTCCAGCTTCTTCAGGAGCGCCTGCCGCCGCTGCAGGTCCTTCTCCCCGACCTCGGCCATGTACGCCCTTTGGACGGCGTCCACGATCTTCTTCACGTCCGCCGGGTTGTGCCCGGCGAAGGTGACGTGGATCACCTCCGACCCGTCGGCGGTGACCACCAAGAGCTTCTCGCCCAGGAACTTGATCGGGTCCGTCTCGTCCTTGATGGTCGGCAGGTCGCGGACCTCGTTCAGGGCCTTGTTCAGGACGAAGTCGGACCGGAGGAGGGTGGCGGCCGTCTTGACGTAGGTGCCGAACTCGGTCCGGGGGGCCTGGTTCGGGCCGGTCCCGCTCGACAGGGAGGCCGGGGTCTGGTCGACCTGCAACAGGGCGGTCGACTCCCACTTGGCCGGGAGCAGCTCCCAGGCGGCGTAGGACCCGGCCCCGCCGAGCAGGGTGCCGCAGAACAGGACGGTCAGCCAGTGCAGCCGGAGGTACGTCAGGACCCGACCGGCCCCCCCGGCGTCGGGGTCCGGCTTGGCCGACCGGTTGGCGGGCCGGGTGTTGGCGAGCCGGGGGTGTGAACCCCCGGAGGTCGTGGGCTGGGCGAAGGTGGGTCCGTTCATGTCCGCTGCGTCCTTGCAGGGTCAGACTTCGTGCCGAAGACCCCTCCCCCCGGCCCCCTCCCCTGGGAAGGGAGGGGGAGGAAGCCCCGAGCCGGCCGTCTCGTCCGGTCCCCCTCCCCCTGCGGGGAGGGGGTTAGGGGGTGGGGTCCGGTATCACTCCGGGTCGACCACCAGCCGGCGGAGGGCCCACACCTCGGCCCCGAGCAGGGCCAGCCCGGCCGGCATCATCAGCCACCCGAACAGGTCGTGGAGGAAGTCGAGCGTCTCCTTGTTGGCCGTCTGGGTATAGGCCAGCCCGGTGGCGGTGATCCGCAGGACGTTGGCCACGATCGCCACCGGGACGATGCCCAGGACCACCATGAACCGCTCGAACGGGGTCCGCCGCATCAGGAGCACCGCCCCGATCGAGAAGGCCGCGAACGTGACCAGCATCTTCAGCCCGCTACAGGCGTCGACGACGCCGAGCCGGACCTCGTCGATCAGGATGACGTTCCCGTCCTGCACGGCCGGCTGGCCGAGGGTCTGGAGCAGGAACGTGCTGCTGACGGTGGCGGCGTCCTTGAGCGGCTGGCCGACGTTCCGCTCCAGCTCGAACGGGAGCGGGACCATGAACCCGAGGAAGAGCACGGCCGGGGCGACTCGCTTCACCAGCGGCCACCCGCCGGCCGCGACGGCGACCGCGATGAGGCTCAGCAGCAGGGCGGCCGCGTCGAGTTGGTGGAACAGGATGCTCCCGGCCACCGCCCGCATGCCGAGCGTCAGGGCCAGCAGGGCACACCCGACGACCGGCATCGGCCGGGGGACGAGCGGCCCGGCCTTCCACGCCAGCCACAGGAGGTACGCCGAGAAGAACGGCACCAGGAAGCCGTGGGAGTATTGGGGGTCGTTGGCCCACTTGTCGAAGAAGACCTCCAGCATCGGCCAGTACGCCCACCCGAGCAGCGCGACGAGGGCCGCGAGCTGCCACGCCGGTAGCGGCAGCCTGGCCGGGGTCGGCGGGGCGTCGGCCACGACGACGGCGGCCGGGCGGCTGGCGAGCCCGGGGTGTGAGCCCCGGGAGGTGTCGGACGGAACGGCGGGGCGAGACGGGGCGGCGGGTTGTGCGGTGGTGCTGGACATCCGTGTCCCCGAGGAACCGGGCGAGGCCGGCGGTCGGGCGGCCGACCGGGGCGGGATTCTTCCACACCCCGCGCCGAAGGGTCAACCCCGAGTTGCCCGCGGCGAACGGGTCGGGTACGCTCGACCCCGACACGGACGAGGAGGGATGGACATGCTGACGCTGGTGATGATGGCCGGGCTGAACCTGCAACAGCCGGCCGCCCTGTGGGAGGTCGACCCGCCGACGGACCGGGAGGTGTTGCAGGCGCTACCCCCGGGGCCGGTGAGCATCCCGCTCGTCCGGCGGGTTTCCCGTGGCGAGGTGACGGTCGTGAAGAACCGGCTGGCGGGTCAGGAGGCGCGGCTGTTCGGGGTGCCGGTGCCCGTCCTGACCTCGCACTGGGAGTGCGTCGCGTACTACCGGGAGACCGCCCGCGGGGTGCTGCCGATCCCGTTCGAGGTGTCGGCGGACCGGGCCGAGGTCGTGTACCTCGACAAGACGGACGTGGTGAAGTGACCGAGTCGGGCGGGAGAAGGCGGACCGAGGTGTCTTGCCGCCATGAAGTGACGGCCGGGAACAACCCGGGTGCCAATCCCGAGTTGCCCGCGGCCGCCGATGCGGGTAGGTTCGGCGGCGGCCCGGACGACCGGGCGTCGCCACACTCCGGAGGGGTGGACAATGCTGACCGCGTTACTGCTGGCGGGCGGGGTGTGCGTCCAGGGACAGGTCGGGCCGCGGCCGGGCGACCCGCCGGCCGACGCGGTGTTGGTACGGCACCTGCCCCCCAAGCTGCCGAGCGTCCCGAGCGTGTTCGAGGTCTCCCGGGACGAGGTGGCCGTCGTGAAGAACAAGCTGGTGGACGAGGTCGACCCGCCCCGGTTGTTCCCGCGTCATGGGCTGGTCCGGCTCCACCGCATCCGCTGGGAGTGCGTCGTCCACTACCGGGAAACGGTGACGGTGGCCGTGCCCACCCCGGTCTGGGGCGTACTCCCGGTCCGGATGTCGAAAGCCCGGACGGAGACAATTTATTACGACGCCGACCGACTTGAGCGGTGAAGCCCGCCCGGTGGGATTGGCCTACACCGCCGCCATCACCAGGGCCCCGTTCTGGCCGCCGAACCCGAAGCTCGTGGATAGTCCGAACTTCACCTTCCCCTCCCGGGCGGTGTTCGGGATGTAGTCCAGGTCGCACTGCGGATCGGGATTCGTCAGGTTGATCGTCGGCGGGTAGACCTGCGTGTGCAGGCTCAGGGCCAGGGCCGCCGCCTCGATCGCCCCGCTGGCCCCGATCGAGTGCCCGATCATCGACTTGATGCTCGAAAGCTGCACGTCCCGGGCGGCCGGCCCGAACACCCGCTTGACCGCCGCCGTCTCCATCGCGTCGTTCAGCTTGGTGCTCGTCCCGTGGGCGTTGATGTACCCGACCTCCCGGTGGTCCACCCCGGCCTCGGAGAGCGCCGACTGGATCGCCCGGGCCCCGCCCCGCCCGTCCGGGTCCGGCTTGGTCACCGAGTAGGCGTCGAAGCTGCTCCCCCAGCCCCGCACCTCGGCGTAGATGTTCGCCCCCCGGGCCTTCGCCCGGTCGTACTCCTCCAGCACCAGCACCGCCGCCCCCTCGCTGATGACGAACCCGTCCCGCAGCCGGTCGAACGGCCGGGACCGCTCCTCCGGCGGCCGGTCGGCCGTCTTGCTCAGTGTCCCCAGGGCCGTGTACGCCAGGAGCATGAGCGGGTCGATGCGGCTGTCGGCCCCGCCGCAGAGCATAACATCCGCGTCGCCCCGGGCGATCAGCCGGAAGCCCTCGCCGACGGCCTGGGTGCCGGCCACGCAGGCGGTGACGACGGTGTTGTTCGGCCCCTGGCAGTTGAACGCCATCGAGACGTGGGCCGCCGCCATGTTCGGCAGGTACTTGAGCAGCCACAGGGGGAACATCGGCCCGTCCCCACCGGCCGGACCGGGCAGCCGGGTCTCGTCGAACCGGCCGTCCTCGACCGCCCGGGCGATCACCGGGGCCAGCTCGCCGAGGTCCATCGGCACCACCCCGGTGCCCATGACCACGCCCAGCCGCTCCGGGTCCTCCCGGTCGGTGTCGATGCCGCTGTCGGCCACGGCCAGACCGGCGGCCCCGACCCCGAACCGGGCGGCCCGGCCCATCACCTTGACCGACTTGCGGAACTTGTCCGGGATGTACGGGGCCGGGTCGAAGTCGTGGACCTCCCCGGCCACCCGGATCGGGTGGTTGGAGGCGTCGAACGACCGGATCGGGCCGACCCCGCTGTGGCCGTCCACGCACGCCCGCCAGAAGGCGTCCCTGCCGACCCCGTTCGGGGCCACCACCCCGACCCCGGTGATCGCCACCCGCCGCATGTCGCCCCCCCGCCGGGCGGCCCGGGCACCCCGCCCGCCCCGGCTGGCCGTCGCTCCCCCGGGGCCTCCGGCCCGGTGCGACCCCTCGGACGCCGGCCACCTCCGTGCCGGCAATTCACCCCAGCCCCCCATCTTCACCATCCTATTCAAAGCTACTTCCCGGAAATGGTGGCTTCAATCCCCCGCGCCTCGCTACCGGGCCGGATCGGTCCCCTTTCCGCAAACCGCCCGGCGTATCCGCTACAACCGGTCGGGCTTCACAGACCCCGCCCCCCGGCCCCCTCGCCCGGGGGTGTGGGGCCGGGGGGAGGGGTCTTGCCCCACTACCGCGACTGCCGCGCCGCGTTGCCTTCGCCCGGTTCCGGTCCGGGGTGAATCCTGACGCCCGGGCCGGACCGTCCGGCGCCGGCCGCCGGACCGCCCGGATTGGCGCTTTTGCCCCGGTTCCCGGCGGCGTTATAATCTGGCTGGTGGGGCCACCGCCCCCGACCCGAAGGAACGCCACCCGATGCGCACCCCCGCCCGCCGCCCGGGCCGGCTCGCGGCC
>JAIEQO010000816.1 GCA_019747655.1 Gemmataceae bacterium
AGCCGGCGGCCGGCGCGGGAGCGGAGCGGGAACGGCATCGCGGGGTGCCCCGGCAGGCGGCGTGGCCGCAACCGGCCGGGGAGGATACCCCACCCCCGGCCGGCGGTGCCACCCCAATCGGTCGCCGGGAGAGATCGGCCGGGCGCGGCCGGGGTCTTCACAGTTGACCGGCCGAATCGGTCGCTCCGGCCGGGGGAGTTCCGAGGTCCCCCCTCCCCCCTCGCGCGAGTTCGGCCCCGACACCGCCCAAAAACTTGACCCAACCCGTTTGCCGGCAAACCATTTCAACTCGATCGACTGCGGCGGCGGTCAGGACAGGGCGGTCACGGCCGCCACAATTTTTTCCCGCAACCCGTTCCAAGTTTAAGACTTCCGCTTCCACTCGACCGTTGCCGTATCCGGCAACGGTCGCAACCCCCGTGTTCCCCCCGGCCACCGGAATCACAGTAGCCGGCTGTATCTATACACTCTACCATATAGTGTTCACTTGTCAAGTTAAAGTGGTAGCCCTGCCATAACCCCCGTCAGGCCAGCGGCCGGCCGGTCCGGCGGTTCTTCCGGACCTTCGTGGCCGTCGCCGCGGCGACCGCCCGCCACCACGCCTTCCACCCCTCGGGACGCCGTTCGCCGGCCGCGAGGTACGCCCGGAGGAACCGCAACCGGTCGGCGTGGCGGACCCGCGGTGAGGCGAGGAAGCTGGCGCTGAGCCGGGCCAGCTCCTTCGCCCGTTGTTGGAACGGGACCGGCCGGCCGACCCGGACGCCGACGAGGTCGATGAGCGTCGGCGTCGTGCCGCCTCCGAGGAGCACGTTGGCCGCCTTCAGGTCGCGGTGGGAGACGTGCCGGTCGTGCATTTGGCGGACCAGCCGGGCCAGCCGGTCAGCGACGGCCGGGAGGTCGGGGACGGCGTCGGTCAGCTCGACGGCCCCGGGGACGAGTTCCGTGAGCAGGTAGCCCTCGGCCGGCAGCCCGTGGCGGTAAACGTGGGCGGCCGCCAACGGCCGGGGCGTCGGCAGCCAGCGGTCGCGGAGGGTGTGGCCGTTGACCCACGACCGGACGACGGCCGACGGCCGGAGGAGGTTCTTGACCGGCTCGGGCCAGCGGCGGACGTTGACCCGCTTGAGGACGACCGCCCGCGGCCCGGCCGGGGTCGTCATCTCGAACGCCGCGACGGTCGAGGTCCGCGAGTCCTTCAGCAGCCGCACACCGGGCCGGCGGAACATGGCGGCCGGGTCGGCGAGGAACTCCCGGAGGAATTCCTCGGGCAGGTCGCGGACGGCCCAGCCGCGGACCGGCCCGGCCCGCAGCCGCCGGAAGTGGCGGTTCTTCCCGACGCACCGGCCCACCCGCCCGGCCCAGAAGCGGAGGTTCGAGGCGGAGGTGTGGTGTTCGAGGTCGCGGGCGGCGTCCGTTCGTTGCCCGGGCGAGCGGGGGGCGTCAGCCCCCTGATGCGGAACACAGGCAGGAATGCCTGTGCCACCAAGAACAGGGGGCTGACGCCCCCCGCTCGCCCGGAACAGCGCATCCCGCTCCGCCAGGTACGCCCGCCAGAACCGGAGCCGGTCGGCGCGGGAGGCCCGGAGCTGGAAGTAGCGGTTGAGGACGACGAGGTTGTCCCGGCTCGCGGGCCAGGGGAGCGGCCGGCCCAGCCGGACGGCGTGGACATCGAGGAGGGCGAACGCCGGCCCGGCATCCACCAGGAAGTTCCCGGGGTGCGGGTCCGGGTGGGCCACACCGGCGTCGTGGAGCCGGGCGAAGAACCGGCCGAGGGCGACGGCCAGCCGCCGGCGGTCGCGGGGCGTCAGATCGCGGGCGGAGTCGACGAACGGGACGCCCGGCAACTCCCGGGTGGCGAGGACGCTTTCCCGCGGCCCGACGCCGGCGGCGTGGCCCCAGGCCAGCGGCCGGGCGGTCGGGACGCCGCGGTCGAGGAGCGCGAGGGCGGTGTCGAACTCCAGCCGGGCCTTCGGCGGCCGCAGGACCTCCCGCCACCACGCCCGGAACCCCCGCACCCGGCACCGCTTCACGAACACCGCGCCGTCCGGCAGCACGGCCCGGTACACGGTGCGGTACGGGTTCTCCTTCACGATCGTGGCCAGACCGTCGGCCAGCCACCGATCCAGGTCCGGGACGAACCCACCGGCGTCAGGGGCGATGACCCACCGCCGCCCGCCGAGGCGGAGCGAGGCGGCCGGCCGGCCGAGCGTCCCGAGCTTGCGGAGGAAGTGGCTGAGCATCCGTGCGCCCCGGGGGTGTTTGGCGACCCGGGGCGTTGCCCCGGGCTATGTTGTGTCGGGCTTTCAGCCCTCAAGACCCCGGGTTTCAGGGCCGAAGGCCCGTGACAACGTAGCCCGGGGCGCCAGCCCCGGGTCGAGGTTCACCCCGCCCGTCGCACCCGGGCGAGCCGGTCCAACGCCTCGCACCACATCCGGGCCCCGGCCGCGACGCTGTACCCGGCCTCGACCCGCCGCCGGCCCTCGGCCCCGAGCCGGTGCCGCAAGCCGACATCCGCTGCCAACACCCGGACCGCTTGCACCCACTCCTCGGTGGTCGTGGCCCGGAAGCCGGCCTCGCCGTCGCGGACGAACTCGGCCTGCACCCCGACCGGGTTGGCCACCACCGGCAGCCCGGCCGCCTGGTACTGGAGGACCTTCAGCCCGCACTTGCCACGGCTCCACGGGTCGTCCGGGACCCAGCCGATGCCGACGTCCGCGGCGGCGATCTCGGCCGGCTCGGTCGCCTCGTCCCACGGGCACCGCTCGACCGGCAGGTGATCGACCTCCATGAACCGGTCGCAGATGAGCTTGAGGCGGACGCCGGGGACGGCCTTGCCGACCGCGGAAAGGGTAGGGCGGAACTGCTCTAGACCGCGGAGGGTGCTGGACGACCCGACCCAGACGAGGGACAGAGGAGACCCCACCCCCCGGCCCGAAGAAACCCCTCCCCCTAACCCCCTCCCCCGGGGGGAGAGGGGGGACAAAACCGGCTCGGTGGTTCGGTTCCCCCTCCCCGCTGCGGGGAGGGGGTTAGGGAGAGGGGTCTTCACCGCATACCGCCCCACGTCCACGCACGTCGGGATGACGGCCACGCGGTCAGGTGTCGTGAACCGCCGGGCCCCGGCCGCCAGGTAGTCGTTCCCCGCGACGATCAAATCTGCCGCTCCGGCTACGGCCCGGAACCGGCGGCCCCGGCGGGGGTCGGCGAACCCCTTCGGCGAGTACGAGTCGCGGAGCCAGACGGCGTCGTCGAAGTCAAAGATCAGCCGCCGGACCCGGCGGCGGAGTAGCCCCAGGGGGACGCGGGGGAGCAACTTCCGCTGGACAATGACGGCGTCGTACCCGGCGAGGTCGCGGCCGAGCGCCAGCCGCCCGGCCCACCCCCGCGGCAGCGGCCGGAGGTCGAGGGTGTGCCCGGCCGTGGCCAGCGGGCCGCGGAACGCCGCCAGCCGATACCGGCAGCAGACGTGATCCTCCGCCTCGACCAGGGCGACCAGCCGCACCGCGCCCTCCTTGGCGGGAAGTGAGCAGTGACCAGTCAGCAAGCAAGGTCACTGCTCACTGTTCACTGCTGACTGATCACTGTTTACTTGCGGCGCTTCGCCGCAAGAGCCTTGGCGATGTCCCGCTTGGCGTCGGCCGTCTTCAGTGACTGCCGCTTGTCGTGGGCCTGCTTCCCCTTGCCGACGCCCAGCTCGACCTTCGCCCGGCCGTCCTTGAAGTACATCCGCAGGGGCACCAGGGTGAACCCCCGCTCGGACGCCTTGCCGGCGAACTTGGCGATCTCCCGGCGGTGCAGGAGCAGCTTCCGCGGCCGCTTCGGCTGGTGGTTCAGCCGGTTGCCGAACGTGTACTCGGGGATTTCGGCCCCCATCAGCCAGACCTCGTCCCGCTCGACCTTCGCGTAGGCGTCGTCGAGGTTGCCGTAGCCTTCCCGCAGGCTCTTGACCTCGGTGCCGACCAGGACGACGCCGCACTCCAGCCGGTCGGTGATCTCGTAGTCGTGGGTGGCCCGGCGGTTGCGGCAGATGTTCACCAGGCTGCCGTCGGCGTTCGTCTTGTCGCTCTTGGCCATGATCCCGCCACCCCGGCGTAAAGTACCATCCCCGGGCGGGCCGGCGTAGCCCAACCGGGAGGCCGCCGGAACCGGCGGGTCCACCCCATGTTACGGGCCGCCCCCGTGCCCCGGTACGCGATTCTCGAACACGACTGGCCGGCCCGGCACTGGGACCTGTTCCTCGAAGCCGGCGGCGTCTTGCGGGCCTGGCGGCTGCTCGCCGAGCCGCTGCCCGGGGCGGTCGTGCCCGCCGAGCCGGCCGCCGATCATCGGCTGATGTACCTCGACTACGAGGGGCCGGTCGCCGGCGGGCGGGGGACCGTCACCCGTTGGGACACCGGGACGTTCGAGTGGGTGCATTACGAGCCCCGCCGTGCGCTGGTGGACCTGACCGGGCGACGGCTGCGGGGCCGGGCGGTCGTCACGCCCGTGGCCGTCGTACTCCCTAAACTGGAGGGCATGACGCTCGACCTGCCCGACTGCCTGTACGCCGCGAAGGAGGCCGCCCGCCGGGGGGCCGAGGTGCTCGAATCGTGGCGGGGGCGGTTCACCGCCCGCGAGAAGGGCCGGGCCGACCTCGTCTCCGAGGCCGACCTCGCGTCGCAAGAGGCCGTCAAGGCGTCGCTGCTCGGGCGGTTCCCGGATCACCTGTTCCTGGGCGAGGAGGAGGCCGTCGGCAAGCCGATCGAGGCGACCCGGCCGGCCCCCGGGTCGCCGCCGACGTGGGTGGTCGACCCGCTCGACGGCACGGCCAACTACGTGCATGACGTACCGGCGTACTGTGTGTCGATCGGCCTGTGGGCCGACGGCAAACCCGTCGTCGGGGTGATCTTCGACCCGCGCCTCGGGGAGCTGTTCGCGGCGGCGGTCGGTCATGGGGCCACGCTGAACGAGCGGCCGATGCGGGTCAGTGCGGTCGGATCGGTCCGGGACGGGATGATCGCCACCGGCTTCCCGGCCAACCACGGGCGGCAGTTGCGGAACCTGGAGGTGTGGCGGAAGGTGTCGGCGGAGGCCCAGTCGCTCAGGCGGAACGGGTCGACGGCGCTGAGCCTGGCCTACGTCGCGGCCGGCCGATTCGACGGCTACTGGGCGTTCGACAACTGGGCCTGGGACGTGTGCGCCGGGGCGGTGCTGGTGACGGAAGCCGGGGGCCGGGTGACGGGGTCGGCCGGCGGCCCGTTCGACCCGTTCCGGCACGACAGCCTGGTGACCAACGGGCTGATCCACGAGGAGTTAGGGACGCTCGTCAACTCGTGAGGTGCGGCATGGCCGTCGAACTGCCCGACGTGTTGCCGGAGACGGACGAGGAGACCAAAACCCGGCGGCAGCCGCCGTATGCGGTCGTCCTGCACAACGACGACCTCAACGGGATGGACTGGGTCATCCTGGTGCTGCAGAAGGTGTTCGGGTACACGGTCCCGAAGTGCTTCGAGCTGATGCTGGAGGCCCACGAGAAGGGCCGGAGCGTGGTCTGGATCGGGGCGATGGAGGTGGCCGAGCTGAAGGCCGACCAGATTCACTCGGCCGGCCCCGACCCGGCAGCGAAGGCGAAGGGGGCCCAGCCGCTCGTCGCCACCGTCGAGCCGGCGGCCTGACGTTCGGGTTGACGCACTTTTCCCGGCCGGCGTATCGTCCGGCGATGCACGTCAAGCTCCCCTTCGGCCTGCCGGCCGTGCGGCTCTCGGCGTCGGCCCCGGCCCGGCCGTGGTTCCGGCCGGCGTTCCTCCTCGTGGTCGCCGCCCTCGTCGTCGGGATGAGCCTGAAGTACGCGGCCAAGATTCAGAAGCCGGGCGACGCCGGCGGGCAGACGCGGTCGGCCTTCCTCCGCTGGCGGGGGATGATCCACGAGCTGTTCGCCGGCGGGAACGTCTACGTCGGGGTGAACGAGTACCCGAACCCGCCGGTGATGGCGGTGGTGCTCAAGCCGTTCGCCGACCTCCCGCCGGTGGCCGGGGCGCTGGCGTGGTTCTACGCGAAGGTCGGGATGGCGGTGCTGGCCGGGGGGTGGGGTCTCTTTACCTGCCCCTCGCCGTCGCCCTGTCGCTCCCGCCGCTCCTCGGCGACCTGTCCCACGGGAACGTCAACATCTTCATCCTGTTCCTGGTGGCCGGGTGCCTGGAGGCGTACCGCCGCGGCTGGGACGTGGCCGCCGGCCTGGTGCTGGCGCTGGCGGTGGCGTGCAAGGTGACGCCGCTGTTGTTCGTGGCGTACTTCGCGTGGAAGGGAGCCTGGCGGGTCGTGGCCGCGGCTGCGGTCGGTTTGGTGCTGTGGCTGGTGGTCGTGCCGGGGCTGGCCTTCGGGTTCGACCGGAACGCCGAACTCCTGACCGACTGGTACAAGCTGATGGTCCGGCCGTCGGTGGTCGAGAACCGGGTGACGAGCGAGCACCCGAACCAGTCGGTCCCGGGCGTGGTCTACCGGCTCCTGACCCGGAGCCCGTCGTTCGTGGTCTACCCGGACAACATCCCGACGCCGGCCGAGTACCACAACCTCACCGACATCGGCACCGACACGGCCCGGTGGGTGGTGAAGGGGTGCCTGGCGCTGTTCGGGCTGGCCGTCGTGTTGCTGTGCCGGACGCCGCGGGGCGAGCGGCAGGGCTGGCGGTTCGCGGCCGAGTGCTCGCTGATCGTGCTCGGGATGCTGCTGTTCAGCGAGCGGACCTGGAAGCACCACGCGGTCACACTGCTGTTGCCGTTCGCGGTGCTGAGCTACGCCCTCTTCGCCCTCCCCCTCACCCGACGGGCGAAGGCCCTGCTCGCCAACGTGCTGGTCGCGGTCGCCCTGCTGATGAACGTCCCCGGGCTGCTGCCTGAGCGGGCCGCCGACCTGGCGATGGCCTACGGCACCTACACCGCCGCGTTCGGGCTCCTGACCGCCGCCGTGTGCGGGCTGCTGGCTCAGCGGGCCCCCGTCGCGACGCCCCGGGCGTCCGGCCCGTAACTGGCCCGGTACTCGCCCCGCAGTCGGCGGACGAGGGCCGCGTCGGCGGGCCCGGCCGCGGCGGCGACCGCGTCCACCAGCC
>JAIEQO010000829.1 GCA_019747655.1 Gemmataceae bacterium
CAGCGGCTCCCCGACCCCGGCCGGCTCGGGCGGCCGCTTCGGCCCGAACAGCCGGCCCGGGTCGCGGCTGAGTGGGGTCCGAGGGGCGGCGTCGGCCGGCTTCGGCTCGGCCTCCGCCTCGGCCAGGTCGAGGGCCACCCCCTCCAGCTCGGCCCGGACGGTGCCGACCCGGGCCACCTCGGCGTTCGCCCGGGAAAGGGTCGGGTCCTTCGGGGCCAGCGCCGCGAGCTGCTTGAGGGTCATCTGGCGGGGGATGGCGTCGACCGCCACCGCCGCCGTCACCGCCTCGGCCGCGGCCAGCCCGCGGACCAGGGCGACCGCCTCCGGGTGCCCGCCGCCGAGCCGGGCCAGGAGGGCGAGCACGGCCGTCAGCTCCGGCGGGCTGGTCTCCTTCTTCTCGACCCACTCGTCGTTTACCTTGACGATCCGGGTCAGCTCGACCCCGGCCGCCCCGGCCGGCATGCCGACCGTGAAGTCGGTCCCGATGGCGAACGTCGGGAGCGGCCCGCGGACCCGGACGTTGTCCCCGAAGACGACCAGCTCGGACCGCCCGCCGGTGGCCAGGTGGACCATCCCGGCCGACCCGCGGGCGACCGGGTGGACCCACAGGGCGTGGTTGAGCGGCCGGCCGGCCACCGCCGGGTGCCCGTCGTTGGCCAGCCGGAGGGCGATGAACGCCCCGTACCGCATCTCCGGGTCCGGGCTGCCCATCAGCTCGGCCAGCTTGTCGGTGAAGGCGGCGTCGTCGGACGACGCCAGGGCCAGCAGGCAGTGGGCCCGCAGGGCCGGGTGGTCCTCGGCCAGCCGGGCCAGCACCCCGGCCCCGTCCGAGTGCCCGAGGTAGGCCAGCGAGGTGGCGGCGGCGAACTGGACCCACGGGGACGGGCTCTCCAGGGCGACCCGCAGGGGCCGCTTGGCGTCCCCGCCCAGGGCCTCCAGCTTGACCGCCGCCGGGACCGCGGTGGCCGGGTCGAGCAGCTCGTCCTCCAGCCGCCGCCGGTACAGGCTGTCCGTCCCCACCTGGTCCATCGGGACCTGCCGGGCGACGAGCAGGAACCGCCGGTGGTCGTGCCGGTAGGCGAACGGGACGTGGACCCAGACCACGTCCCGGGTCTTGGCCTCGGCCACCTTGCCGGCCGCGTCCGACCCGCCGAAGGTGACGTTCAGCCGCTCGGCCACCCCGGCGGCGGTCCGCATGTTCGCGTCGGCGCGGTTCATCACGAACATGTACGGGCGGGGGCGGGTGACCTTCCCGCCGGCCCAGGCCCGCCCGGCCCGCAGGCTCGGCGGGCCGTCGGCCGGCTTCGCGTCGGCCGGGTTCACCTCGGCCCCGGCCACCACCGGCACCTTGTCCAGGGTCCGGACCCACACGTCGCCGAGCTTCAGCTCCCCGCCCATCCCGCCCGGCTTGCCGGTCTTGGCCAGGGACGACAGGTTGCCGGTGGTGTCGTACTCGGTCAGCTCGCAGGCGTAGAGGTAGCCGCCGCGGAGGCTGGAGGTCCGGCTGTCCGGCGGGAGGGTGATCTGGAGGTCGATCGGGTCGTCCTTGCGGGCCCCGGGCGGGACCAGGGCCGACACCAGGACCAGGGAGGTCCGGTTGGCCGGGTCGTCGAGGAGCTCCCGGAGGTTGGTGAACCCCTTGCGGCGGAAGCTCTGCTCGAGCATCCCCCGGTACCCGCCGGCCGGGGGGTGGCTGCCGGCCCCGGGCTCCAGCCCGTACACCAGCCCGACCCCGCTGACGTGGACCGGGCGGGTGTCGTCCACCTCGGTCTTGGACGCGACGGTCGGCGGGGCGTCCGGGTCGCCGGCCGGGTCCTCCCCGGCCTGGGACCGGGTCTGGACCTTGTCCGTCTGCTGGCCGACGCACCCGGACAGGCCGGCGGCCAGCCCGGCCACGACTACCCACGCCCGGTTCATGCCGTCCCCCTCCCGCCGGCCGGGTTCCCCCGAACCCCGTGGCCGGCCGTGGCCGCCGCACCCGACAGTTTCCGCACAGGGCGGGGATGATAGCGTGAGCCCGGATCGGGTCAAGCCCAAGATGGGTCAGAAGGCGGGGAGTTCACCACAGAGTCACAGAGGGCACGGAGCAGACAAGACGAGGATTACCAAAACTCTGTTCCCCGGCTCGGGGCTGCTCGGTGTCCTCTGTGACTCTGTGGTGAACCTCTTACCTGAACAACTTCGCCGGGACCGGGGCTTCGGCGTCGGTCGGCGGGCGGACGCCCAGGAACTGCGCGAACACCGCCGCCAGGGCCTGCGGCGTGACCGGCTCGGCCCGCTCCCCGCCGCGGACCCCCGGGCCGTACACCAGCAGCGGGACGTGGGCGTCGTACCCCCACGGGCTGCCGTGGGTCGTCCCGGTCGCGTCGGCCTTCGACGGGATGTGGAACGGCCGCAGGACGACCCCCACGTCCCCGCACCGGGCCGGGTGGTACGACCGCCGCATCCGCCGGCCGATGTCGTCGCCGGGCGGGGCCTCGCCGGCCAACTCGTCGGCGGTGAACGCCCGGGCCACCCCCGGCCGGTCGGCCAGGAAGTCGGCCAGCGCCCGGGCCACCTCGGCCCGGCTCCGGCCGGTCGCGTCGAGCAGCCGCGGGTTCAAATAGAGCCACGGGGCCTCGACCGCCTCGACCCACCCGGACGCGGCCTTCGGCTCCGGCGACGGGCCGCCGAACGCCGCCCGCAGGTGGGCCTCGGCCTCCTTCCGGAGGACGGCCGGGTCCACCCGCCCGGCATCACGGCCGTCGGCCCGCGACGCCTCGGGCAGCGGGCAGACGCCGTGGTCGGCGGTCAGCCCGAGGAGGTAATTCCCCGCCCCGACCTCGGCGTCCAGGAACCGCAGGAGGTCGGCCATCAGGGCGTCCGACCGCAGGGTCACGTCGAGCACCTCCTGCGAGTCCGGCCCCCAGGTGTGGCCGATCAGGTCGTTCGACGAGAAGCTGACGACCAGCAGGTCCGGCGCGTCGTCCTTCCCGAGCCGCTCGGCCCGGACGCAGGCTTTGGTCAGGTCGAGGAGCAGGTCGTTGCCGTAGGGCGAGTTGGCCAGAGCCTTGTAGTACGCCTTGCCCGGGTGCTTGTGCCCGCCGGTGGTCGGGTGGGGGAACGTCTTCCCCTGCTTCTCGCCGGTCCCCTCGCCGGGGGCGTCGTCCGGCCCGGCCCAGCGGGCGTAGTCCACGTCCGCCCGGAACCGGGTCCAGTCCTTGCCGAAGTACCGGTCCGGGGCCTTCGCCTTGTTCGCGGCCGTCACCCAGTCCGGGACCGGGCGGTCCCGGGCGTCGGTGTAGTAGGTGGAGGTGGTCCACCGGCCGGTGAACCAGAACGCCCCGTCCGGCCGCTTGCCGGTCGGCAGGATGGCCGACCGGTCCTTGAGCGACAGGCCCCACACCTTCGCCTTGTCGCCGTGGGCGGCCTTGAGCACGTCGGCCACGGTCGGGCTCAGCAGCCGGTCGGGGTTGCCGGCCCCCTTCTCCTCGGCGGTCGGCTCTTTGGCGTCGGCGGGCTTGGCGTCGGCGGCCGGCTTCTCCTTCGGGACCGGGGGGACGAGCGTGTACCGCTCGGACCCGCCGCAGTACACCTCCTCGCCCCGCTCGTACCAGGAGTTGTTGACGATGCCGTGCCGATACCCGCTCGTCCCCGTCAGGACGGAGGCGTGGCCGGGGCCGGTGGTGGTGACGCCGTAGGGATAGTGGCAGCGGGCGAAGGAGGCGCCGTCGCGGAGGAGCCGGTTGAACCCGCCCGGGCCGAAGAGCGGCCGCCAGCGGGCCAGGTAGTCGCCCCGCATCTGGTCGAACACGACGAGGACGGCCAGCTTCACCCGGGGCTTATCCGAGCCGACGACCGGTGGGGGTGGCGTCGGGCGGGAGGTGGTGCCGGCGTACACGCCGAGGCCGACGAGGGCGGCGAACAGGGGGACGAGCGCGACGGCCGGCCGCATGCGGTGTACCGGTGGGTGGGGCGACGGCAAAGGGTTAGGGATACGGCCGGGAGGTGAGCCGGGCGTGAGGGCGGGGTGAAGAATGGCGGGCCGCGTCTACCCACGACCGGCTCCGGCCCGGCGGCCCCGAACGCCGGGAACCGATCGCGCGGGGGGTCATTCGGCGGACACCCGCCGGCGCGGGTGCCGGACCAACAGCGCGCCGGTCGCCAGCAGAGTAACGGCCCAGATCGACCCCGGCATGATGAACATCGGCACGAAGACGAGCACGAGCCCGCTCTGGGCGTCGGTCGGGTGCGTCAGCTCCTGGACCACGCCGATCGTCACCGCCAGGGCCTTCAGCAGCAGCACCACCCCGGCCCCCGCCGAGAGCAGACCGGCCCGGCGGAGCGTCGCGGGCTGCTTCGCCGTGACCAGCAGGACGCCCGCGGGCAGCAGCACGAGCGGCCCCAGGGCGAAGGTCACCGCCAGGAACCACTCCACCGGCCTCGCGGGGAACGGCGGTGGAACCGGGCTGGTGGCCAACTGAGCGAGGAAGGTCACCATGACGAGGGCGTACGCGATGGACAGGGCTCCGACGAAGCGGTAGCCGGTCGGCAACGCCCTCATCACGACCCCCTGCTCGGCCGAAACGGTCATAACCCGGACCCGGGTGGCGCCCTCGTCCGGTCCGGGTGACGCTTCGCACGCACGGCTGAATCTAATGCGAACGCGAGCCACCCGCAACGAAAACGCCGGCCGAGTTGTCCGCTCCCCGGGCGCCGGCCGGGCGGTCCGGTCGGCACGGCATCCCGTCCATCGGAACCACGACCGGGTGGCCGGTCAACCGCCGTGGCGGCTACGACCGGCGTGCCGACCAGCGGACGCGGAGGACCCGGGCGATCCCGCCCGGGATGATCCGGTAGTACAGGGTGAGCCGGCCCTCGAACATGACCCGGTCGAACCCGCCGCGGGACTCGCCCTGGAGTTCCGGCGCCTGCCGGAGGAGCCGGTTGGCCCGCTCGACCGCCCGGGCGATCTCCTCCTGTTCCCCCAACGACGCCCGCGTGTACGGGTCCGCGAGGTCGTCGAACGCCCGCTCCTCCCAGTGCGGGTTCATACCAGCTTCCTCAGCCGGGGAACGATCTCGTCGGCCGGAATCCAGTTGGTCGAGTTGGCCCGCCGTTCCATCTCCTCGTCGCTGATGCCGGGGTCGAGGTCGTAGTAGGCCGGGTCGTACCGCCGTTCGACGACCGCGATCAGTTGGCCGTCCTTGTCCACCAGCTCGACCGAACCGTTCAGCTTCAACAGCTTCTCAGGCAACGTCTCGTCGATCACCAAGCGCTGCATAGCGTTCCTCCCCGGGACAACGTCTTACCCGCATCGTACCACGGCCGGGCGGACGATCAACCGCCGCCGAGCAGCCGCCCCAGGGCGGTCGCCCCGGCGTCGGCGACCTGCGCCGGCGGGAGCTGCCACAGCACCGGGTTGGGCAGCTCCAGCGACACCGCCCCGGCGTAGCCGATGGCCTTTAGTCGCTCGACGATCGGCCCGAGCCGGAAGTCGCCGTCGCCCGGCATCACCCGGTCGGCGTCGGCCATCAGCTCCCGCGGCACACCCGCCACGTCGCACACCTGCACATGTGCCAGGTTCGCCGCCGTCAGCCGATCCAGGTCGTCCGGCTTGCTCGGCCCCTTGTAGTAGTGGAACACGTCCAGGCAGACGCCGACGCTCCCCTCCCCGCACCGCTCGACCAGGGTGAGGGCCGTGTCCAGGTTGTTGCAGAAGGCGTCCTGCCCGCGGAACTCCAGCGCGAGCTTCACCCCGAACCCGGCCGCCCACCGGGCCGCCTCGGCCAGCGACACCAGCGACCGGCCGATCGCCGTCGGGTCGGCAGTCGGCCCGAAGTCGGACCCGACCACCAGCACCGGGACGCCGAACCGCTGGCACAGGTCGAGCCGCCGCTTGAGGTGGTCGAAGTGGGCCCGCCGCTGCTCGCCCTGGGAGACCAAGAGCCCCCCCCGCAGGGCGGCCGCGACCGGCCGGAGGCCCCGGTCGGCCAGGAGCTTCACGGTGTCGTCGGCCGAGGCTGACGAGAGGTGCTGTTCGAGCTTGGTCAGCCACAGCTCGACCGCCCCGCCGGCCGGGTACGCGGCCACATCATCGGCGAACGAATGGGGGAGTGTACAGGCTTGGCTAATGCAGGGGGTCATGGGGTTATGGTAAGACCCCACCCCCCTAACCCCCTCCCCGGAGGGAGAGTTGCCAGGGGTTTGCACCCCGGGCTACCGTCGGTCGCCGCTCCGCGGCTCCGGGCCTCGGAGTCCCGGAGGGACGACCGAATGTTGCCCGGGGTGCAAACCCCTGGCCGTCCTACCCCCGCGGGGGACGGACAGGGAGGGGTCCGGCAACTAATCCCGCACCCCGTCCAAATCCGTGTCCGGGTCGGGCCGGGCCTTCCGCCCCCGGGGCGGGGGTGTGCCGACCGCCCGGGCGGAGAAGGCCCCCTCCGGCGGGGCGTCCGTGACCGCGAACAGGTCGACCACCCCGGACGAGAAGTCGGCCGCGTTGCTCGCCTGGAACACCCCCCCGACCATCCGCCCGCCGTACCCCGGCCGGGGGGCGAACCGCACCCGGGTGAGGACCTGCGCGGACCCGAGGTCGAGCCCGACCCAGGCCCCCTCGGCGATCGTGTCCGGGGCGTCGAAGAACGACTCCAGGTCGCCGTCGAACGCCTTCTCCCGGGTGTTCCCCGAGTCCTCCCACGACCCGGTCGTGCCGATCACCGTGCCCTTCAACCGCCCGCCCGCCGGGCCGCCGTACACCTCGAACTCGGCGATGTTCCCCCACGACTCGGCCGGGGCCACGTACCGGACGTACCGGTACGTCCCGCGCTCGGCCCGCTTCCCGGCCGGGGTCGGGGCGGCGGTCGCCGGGGTCTGCTCGGTCGAGACCGCGGGCTTGGGGTCGAGGGCCCCGGACCACCAGGCGGCGGCGAACCCGAGGGCCGCGAGGTTCAGCAGCAGCCCGAGTCCGACCAGCACCCAAATGCGGGCCCGCTCCCCGGCCGTCCGGGGCCCCCGGGGGGCCCGGGCCGTGGCGTGCGACGACGGGAACGGGTCGGCGGCCCACCACGGGGCCGGGCCCGCCACCGGGGTGGCCACCACCGCCTG
>JAIEQO010000044.1 GCA_019747655.1 Gemmataceae bacterium
GCAGGCCGACGCCGGCCAGCAGCCGCCGCCCGGTCCGGGCGGCGGGGGCGGGCGGGTGGCCGGCGCCGGACGGGTCGGGGGGGATGGTCATCGGTCGACGCCCGGGGGACGGTTCGGGGGCGGACCGCCGGCCCGGTCCAGGTCTCGTGCCGATCGTACCCCGGATGGTGGTGTTACGCAACGACCCCGTCGGCCGGTTCGGTCACCCGTCCCGCGGCCGGTGGCGTCGGCCGCCCAACTACCCGGCCGCCCACACAACCAGAACCAGCCCGGTGAACCCGCGGGCGAGGGCGAGCAGCCAGGCGACGGCTTCGTCCTGCAGTTTGTCCCGCTCGATCCCCCGCCGCCGTTGCGACCTCAAGACGAGTAGCATCCACCCCAACGTGCCCCACCAGAGGGCCGCCATCCCGGCGGAGAAGGCGAGGAGCAGTTCCCTCAGGCCGTCCATCGGCCGACCCGGCGTCGCGCTCACCCCGCCCCGGACAGGATCGTTCGCATGTACTCCCGGACCTCCCCGACGGTCACGTCGGTGGCCACCCGGGCGGTCGGCGGGCCGGCCGGGTCCCGCCGGGCGTCGACCACCAGCATCCCCCTCGTCAGGTCGCCCCGGGCCTCCACGTCGGCGTGCTGCGGGTCGGCCGTCACCACCCCCGGCCGGGCCACCGCCGCCACCCCCAGCACGTCCGTCAGGAGGAACCCCTCGACCCCCAACAGGTTCGAGCTGGCCCGGATGCCGAACGGGACGATCTGGCGGAGGAACTGGCAGGTCCGCGAGTCCGGGTTCGGCAGCTCCAACAGGTCCGTCGGCGAGAAGACCAGCCGGCGGGTCACGTCCAGCGGCAGGACCAGCGGGTTCAGCTCGGCCTTCAGCACCCGCTTGGCCGCGTCCGGGTCGAGCCAGAAGCCGAACTCGGCCGCCGGGCCGGCATTCCCCGGCACCCGCCACGCCCCGCCGACGATCACCGTCTCGGACAGGACCGCCGGCAGGGTCGGGTCGCGGTCGAGGGCGGTGGCCAGCGTCGTCAGCGGCCCGAGGCAGACCAGGGTGACTCCCCGCGGGTGCTCGTGGGCCAGCTCGACCAGCACCTTGTCGGCCGGGTGGAGGGCGTGGCGGGTGGCGCTCGGGAAGGTCGCCCCGCCGAGCCCGCCGGGGCCGTGCAGGGCCAGCCCGTCGGCCTCGTACCGGGCCGGCAGGGCGGCCGCCAGCCGCGGCCACTTGGGCGGGTCGAGGACCCCGAGCAGGGTGTGGACGTTGGCCGTCGCCTGCTCGGCCGACACGTTCCCGGCCGTCGGCAACAGGCCGACCACGTCCAGGTCCGGGTCGTTCAGGGCCAGGGCCACGGCGAACGCCGCGTCAATCCCCGGGTCGGCCAGGATCACGAGCTTCCGCGGCATAAGTCCATCCGTGGCGGAAAGAAAAGAGTTTTGACAGGATGAACAGGATGAACGAGATTTAAACCATCTTGTTAATCCTGTTCATCCTGTCAAAAAATTCTTCCGGACAGCCCGGCGAGGACCGCCTGCGGGTGGCCGGCGTCGAGGGCGGCGGCGGCCCGCTCCACCCCCTCCCCAAGTGTCCGGACTTGCTCCGCGGCCCACAGGGCGGCGGCCGCGTTCGCCAGCACGATCCGCCGGGCCGGGCCGTCCTCCCCGGCCAGCACCCCGCGGATGATCTTCGCGCTGTCGGCCGGGCCGTCGGCCCGGATCGACCGGAGCGACACCGGGGGCAGGCCGAACTCGGCCGGCTGCCACTCCCGGGCCTCGTACTCCCGCCCCCGCACGACCCGCACCATCGTCGGTGCCGACAAACTCACCTCGTCCAGCCCGTCGGAACTGCACACCAGGACCGCCTGCCGGGTGCCGAGTTCGGCCACCGCCCCGGCCAGCGGGTCGAGCAGCTCCGGCTTGCCGACCCCGAGCAACTGGTACGGGGCGTCGGCCGGGTTGGCCAGCGGGCCGACCAGGTTGAAGACGGTCCGCACCCCGAGCCGCCGGCGGACACTGGCCAGGTGGGCCATGCCGCGGTGGAATTGGGGGGCGAAGCAGAACGCGAAGCCGGCCCGGTCCAGGCACTTCTGGGCCCAGTCCGGCCCGGCCTCGACCGCAACCCCCAGCTCCCGCAGGACATCGGCGCTGCCCGACCGACTGCTGACGGCCCGGTTGCCGTGCTTGACCACCGGCACCCCGGCCCCGGCGGCGACCAGGGCGGCGGCCGTGCTGATGTTGAAGGTGCCGCTGTCGTCCCCGCCGGTCCCGCAGGTGTCCAGCACCGGCCCGCTAACCGGCACCAGCCGAACCATCTGCTCGCGCAAGGCCCGGGCGGCGGCGGCGATTTCCCCGGCCGACTCCCCTTTCATCCGCAATGCTGTCAGGAGGGCGGCCGCCCGGGCGTCGTCGACCCGCCCGGCGACGAGGTCGCGGACGGCCTCGGTCGCCCGCCCGGCCGGCAGGTCCTGCCCGGCCAGGAGGGCGGCGAACGCCTCGGCGAACCACGGCGGCGGGGGAAGCTCCAACGGACGTACTCCGGCGGGAGGGGGCCGACGGCCGGGGGCGCACTTACCATACCGAAAACCGGCCCGATCCGGCAATTTCCCCTTTCTTTGTGAACGGGCGTGGAATATACTTCTATTCATACTGGACAGGCGTAGGGAGGCCCCGGCCGGTGCCGGGTCGGCCCGCCCGTCGTAGCCGCCGACGTACCACGACCCGTGACGGCACCCTCCCGAACCCCGCGTGTCACCTCACCCCAGCCGGAGCGCGCCGTGACCGAAACACCCGCGAACAAGCTCACCACCAAGCAGCAGGCGATCCTGAACTTCATCCGGGACCACATCCAGGACAAGGGGTTCCCGCCGGCCATCCGCGACATCTGCGACGCCTTCGGCATCTCCTCGCCGAACGGCGTGATGTGCCACCTGAAGGCCCTCCAGAAGAAGGGCCACATCAACCGGGTCGAGAAGCAGGGCAACCGGCAGCGGGCCCAGGCCCGGGGGATCACCATCCCCGGGGTCAACGCCGGCGGGTTCAGCCTGCCCTTGCGGGGCGTGGTCGCCGCCGGCCGGGCGATCGAGGCCGAGGAGCAGGAGGAGCGGCTGGAGCTGAAGGACCTGTTCGGCGGGGACGACCTGTTCGTGGTCAAGGTCCGGGGCCAGTCGATGGTCGAGGGGCACATCGCCGACGGCGACTACGTCGTCATCAAGAAGTGCGAGACGTGCGACAACGGGGACAAGGTGGTGGCGATGGTGGACCGGTCGATGACCCTGAAGAAGTACCACCGCAAGCGGGACCAGATCACCCTCCACCCGATGAACGCCGGGATGGACCCGATCCCGGTCGACCCGGCCAAACAGGACGTCCGCATCCTCGGGGTCCTGGCCGGCGTGATCCGCAAGTGCTGACCGACGCCCCGGGCCGGCTACCGCGGGCGCTTCTTGCCGCGGGGGGCCGGCCGGGCCGGGTAGTCGAAGACCGCGGCCACCGGCAGGGTGAACCCCGGCAGCACCTTCCCGCCGTCCAGCACGCCGTCGAGCCCGACCGTCGCCTTCTTCTTCGGCGACGTGTACACCCCGACCTCCTTCCGGTCCGGCTCGACGTACCAGACGAGCCGGACCCCGGCCTTGAAGTACTCGCCCAGCTTCTGGCCCATCTCCCTGGCCGTGTTGCTCTCGCTGATGACCTCGACCGCGAGGTCCGGGGCGACCTCGATGTACGGCCGCTCCGGGCTCTCGAACACCGGCCCGTCCGGGAACCGGTCCCACGACACGAACGCGGCGTCCGGCAGCCGGATGAGCCCGGGGACGAGCCGGTACGGCCCCCCGTCCCCGACCATCACCCCGAGGTTGTGGCGGACGACGTACTCCCGGATCAGGGCGAAGATGTGGGACCCGAGCCACCCCTCCCGCCAGCCCATCGGCTTCTCCACCAGGGTGCCGGCGACCAGCTCGCACGGCCGGTCCCCGGCGACGTGTTGGTCGACCCAGTCCCGCTCGGTGGCCCGGCCGGGGGGCGGGTCGAGCCGGACCCGGCCGGCCGGGACGCCGAGGGCGTCGAGCAGGTCGCCGACGGTCGGGGGGGTGCGGTCCCGGCGGGTCGTGGCTGCCATGTGCGTCCTCCGGCCGGCGGCCCGGTCACTTCCGGCCCCGCCGCCCCGGCTTCTTGGCCGGGGCCCGGGACTTGAAGATGTCGGCCACCGGCAGGGCGAACCCGGGCAGCACCGCCCCGCCGTCCAGAACGTCGCCCTCCCGGAACGTCTTCTTTCCCTTCGTCCGGCCCTTCGGGTAGACGTCGACGTCCCGCCGCTCCGGGTCGACGTACCACACCAGTTTGACCCCGGCCCGGGCGTACTCCTGCAGTTTGATCGCCATCTCCCGCGGCGTGTTACCCGGACTGAACACCTCGACGGCCAAGTCCGGCGGGTAGTCGATGAACGCCCCGGGCGGGTCTTCCAGGTCCGCCGGGTCGTCCACACTGTCCCAGCGGATGAAGGAGACATCGGGCATGCGCACCAAGTCGAGTTTGAACCGGAACGGGCCTTGCGCCCCGAACAACGCACCGAGGTTCTGCGGGTCCACGAACCGGCCGATCAGGCGGCCGATCCAATAGGCCAAATACTCGGCTCGGGCGCCCACGTCCTTCTCCACGAGGATGCCGTCGACCAGCTCGCACCCCCGGCCGCCGGTGATGGCCGGGTCGAGCAGGTCGTTCGCAGTCGCGGTCCCGGGAGCCGGATACAACCGGACCCTTGCCGCGGGCACGTCCCCGACCCGGGCCAAGGCGTCGGCGAATGTGCGGAACTTCGACTTCGCGGCGGTCGTGGCCATCCGATAGCTCCGTTCGGGCGAAGCCATTGTGCCGGCGGCCGCCCGCCGGCACAACCCCGGCTATTCCCCGGCCAGCTCCCTCACCAGCGCGTCGGCCGGGTAGAGCTTCCGCAACGCCTCCAGCACCGCCCGCGAGTGGACCGCGATGTGCCGGGCCTGGACCTCGGTGTACACGAAGTTCCGGACCAGCCCGTGCCGGTTCCGGTCGAAGTTCACCCCGACCAGCTCCCCGGCCCGGTTCAAGACCGGGCTGCCCGAGTTCCCGCCGATCGTGTCGGCCGTCGAGGTGAAGTCGAACGGCGTCGCCGTCTCGACCTTGTCCTTCCCGTCCGCCCACCGCTTCGGCAGGTCGAACGGCTCCTTCCCGCCGAGCTTGGCGTGCTTGTCGAACAGGCCGCCGAAGGTCGTGTGGAAGGGCAGCGCCTCCCCGCCCACCTCGTACCCCTTCACCGTCCCGAAGGCCAGCCGGAGGGTGAACGTGGCGTCCGGGGCGACCGTCCGGCCCAGCGCCGCGAACCGCAGCTTGGCGAGTTCCGCATACGCCTGCCGCTCCGGCTCCTCCACCTCCGTCTCGTACCGGGTGCGCAGGGTCCGGCTCCGGCCGTCGAGCGCCTTCGCCAGCCGGACCATCGGGTCGCCGCTGGTCTCGACCGCGGCCTTCCCGCCGTCGTGCAGCCGCTTCCGCTCGGCCACGTCCGCCAACTTGGTCCCGGCGACCAACTCGTCCGCCCGGACGGCCGGGCTCTTGTCCCCGAGGACCAGCCGGACGGTCGGGTGGTTGCCGCCGAGCTGTTCGGCCAGGAAGGTGAGCGACGCGGCCAGCTTGGCCCGCTCCAGGTCCGGATAGACCGGGGCCGGGCTGAACAGCCCGAACCGCAGCGACTCCAGGTTCGACTCCCGGTACTCCCGCAGGCGGTCCGCGGACGGCTTGGGCAGCTCGTCGGCCATCCGGACCAGGTGCCGGGCCGTCAGGAACAGCTCGGACCCGAGGGCGTGCGGCCCGGCCGATGGGGTCGGCCCTTCGAGCAGCAGGTACTCCTTCTCGAACGCCCCCAGCTTCTCCTGGGCCTCGGCCACCCGGGCGAGGGCGTCCCGGTAGCGGTCGGGGTACTTGCCGTCGCCGTCGGACGAGAGGGTGAGCATCTTGCCGAGGTCCGCCTCGGCCGCGGCCTTCCCCGTCATCACGGCCGGGTCGAGCAGGCCCTGGTACTGGCCGGCGAACGCCTTGCGGGCGTTGGCGAACCTGTGCAGGTCGGTGGCCGCCTGCCGCTTCTGCTCCGGGCCCTGCTCGCCGTACTGGTGGAGGGCGGCCTCCATCGCCCGCAGCCGGGCCAGCGTGTACGGGTGGGAGTGGTCGCGGCGGTACTCCAGCCGGGCCAGGGTTTCGAGCCGCTGGGTGGTCCCCGGGTGGCCGGTGACGAACACCAGGTCGCCCTCGGCCGGGCCGGCGGCGCTCCACTTGAAGTAGTTGGGCGTCTTGGCCGGCTTGCCGTCCTCGTAGGCCCGGAAGAAGGCCACGTCGAGGTTGAACCGCGGGTACTCGAAGTTGTCCACGTCGCCGCCGAACCCGGCGATGGCCTTCTCGGGCGAAAAGACGAGCCGCACGTCGGTGTACTTCTTGGACCGGTACAGGTGGTACAGCCCGCCGTTGTAGAGCGTCACCACGTCGGACCGGAGGCCGGTCTTGTCGAGCGACTCCTTCTCGATTTCGGACATCACCGCCCGGCGGGCCTTGAAGGCGTCGGCCGGGGCCATCCCGGGCTTGACGGCCGCGTTCACCCGGTCGGTCACGTCGATGATTTCCTGGAGGACGTTCAGCTCCTGGTCCGGGCACTTGAGTTCCGCCTCCCGGGTGGGGGCGTAGAACCCGTCGGCGTACAGGTCTTGGCCCGGCTTGCTCAGCTTCTGGACCGAGTCGGCGGCGACGTGGTGGTTGGTGACCAAGAGCCCGTCGGGCGAGACGAAGCCGCCCGACCCGCCGCTGTTGAGCCGGACGGAGGCGAGCATGGCCCGCTTGAGGAAGGGGTCGGACAGGTCGAAGTCGTACCGCTTCTTCAGCAGCTCCCGGGGCGGGTCGTTCGGCAGCCACATCCCCTCGTCCGAGGTCGCCGTCATCGCCGTGCCCCCGAAGGCCATTAGCAGGAGTGCGGAGCGGAGGAGTCGCATGATAGGGGTCCGGGAGGGCGGGGAAACGGAAACCGACCCCACCCCCTAACCCCCTCCCCCGCGGGGGGGGGGGGGGGCCCAAAAGGGGGCGGGGGGTTTGTAGCCCCACACCCCCCGG
>JAIEQO010000475.1 GCA_019747655.1 Gemmataceae bacterium
CGGCCGGCCCAACAGCAGGCCCCGGCCCGCGGCGGGCACCCCGCCCCGGACGACGACGAGTACGGCGGCGGGGGCGGCTCCCCCAACGCCGGCGGGAACGGGGACGACATCCCCTTCTAGCGACGCGGGCGCCCGGACCGGCCCCGCGGTGACGGAACCTCTAACGGCGGCCCGGCCGCCGGCCGACTCCAGCATCACGGGGCCCGGACATCATGGCCAAGACGAAGACCGAGAAGAAGCCGGCCGCCCAGGCCGACGGCGGCACCAAGCTCAAGGAGCCGAAGCCGAAGGTCCGCAAGCGGAACCAGGTGAAGAAGGGGCCGCACGGCGGCACCCTGGTCGTCCTGGTCGAGGACGTGGCCCACGTCGGCAAGCAGGGCGACCTGGTCGAGGTCCGGCCCGGGCACGCCCGGAACTACCTGATCCCGTACGGCCTGGCCGTCGTCCCGACGGACGAGAACCTGCGGATGCTCGAGCAGTACAAGGTCGAGGTGAACAAGGCCCGGGAGGCCAAGATCGCCGACCTGAAGGTGCTGGCCGAGCAGCTCAGCCGGCTCCCGGCCATCACCATCGAGGCCAACGCCCACGAGGTCCAGTACGACCGGGACGGGCAGACCGAGACCCACCTGATGCTGTACGGGTCGATCGGCCCGGGCGAGATCAGCAAGGCCCTCAAGGGCAAGAACCTGAACGTCGAGCCGGACATGGTCCGGCTGGAGAACCCGATCCGGGAGGCCAACACCCTGACCCCGATCCCGCTCGTCCTCGGGTACGGGATCGAGGCGTCGATCCAGGTCCTGGTCGTCGCCCTCCAGCCCGGCAAGAAGTAGGCGGAGGCTTTCGCACCTTTAGACCCGGGGCTTCACCCCGGGCTATGTTGTCACGGCCCTTCGGGCCTCCGACCCGGGTGGTTCGGAGGGCTGAAAGCCCGACACAACGTAGCCCGGGGTGAAGCCCCGGGTCCGTTCGCGCTTCCCCGCCGGGCTTTTCTTTTTCCCCCCGGCGGGGTATGGTTCGGGTTGCCGTTCCTGTGAACGGACGATCACGACCCCGCCGGGGAGCCACCCCCCATGCCCGACCCCTCCGTCGACCGCCTGCCGCCGCACAGCCGGGAGGCCGAGCGGGGCGTCCTCGGCGGCATCCTCCGCGACCCGGAGGTGCTGGCGGCCGTCCAGCTCGTCATCAAGACCGAAAACTTTTACTACGACGCCCACCAGAAGATTTACCAGGCCATCACCGACCTCAACACCGAGAACCAGCCGATCGACCTGGTGCTGCTCCAGGAGCGGCTGCGGAAAACTAAGCAACTCGCCGACGTGGGCGGGCTGGAGTACCTGACCGGTCTGTGGGACGAAATCCCCAGCGGGGCGAACGCCGAGTACCACGCCAAGATCGTCCGGGACGACGCGATGGTCCGGAGCCTGATCCACTCCGGGAACGAAATCCTCCGCGACGCCTTCGACCGGACCCAGTCGGCCGACGAGCTGGTGGCCGGGGCCGAGCGGCGGATCATGGACATCGCCAAGGCCGGGATGATCGGCGAGACGCTGACCCTGCGGGACGTGGTCAAGGAGGCGTTCGAGCGGATCGACGCCCGGGCCGGGAAGGACAGCCTGGCCCTGTCCGGCATCCCAACGGGCTATGTGGACCTGGACGAGAAGACGGCGGGCTTGCAGAACTCGGAGCTGGCCATCATCGCCGCCCGGCCGAGCGTCGGGAAGACGGCGTTCGCCCTGAACATCGTCCGCCACGTCATCGTCGAGGAGAACCTGCCGGTCGTCTTCTTCAGCCTGGAAATGGCCCGGATCGAGCTGGCCGAGCGGCTCCTGGCCTGCCAGGCCCGGGTCGACAGCCACAAAATCCGCAAGGGCCACCTCAACTCGGACGACATCCAGAAGCTGATGGACGCCGGGGACGTGCTGCGGAAGGCCCGGCTGTACATCGACGACACCCCCCAGCGGTCGATGCTCCAGATCGCCGCGACATCCCGCCGGCTGATGAAGAAGGAGGAGAAGAACGGCGGCTTGCGGCTGGTCGTGATCGATTACCTCCAGCTCATCGAGCCGGAGAACCGGCGGGACCCGCGGCAGGAGCAGGTGGCCCAGATCAGCCGGCGGCTGAAGTTCCTGGCCCGCGACCTGAACATCCCGGTGATCGCCCTGGCCCAGGTGAACCGCGGGTCGGAGGACCGGCAGGACCACAAGCCGCGCCTCTCCGACCTGCGGGAGTCGGGGAGCATCGAGCAGGACGCCGACACCTGCATGATGCTCCACCGGCCGGGGTACTACGACCGGTCGGACCCGGCCGCCGACCGGGTCTTGGATGTCATCATCGCCAAGCAGCGGAACGGCCCGACCGGCGAGATCACCCTGACCTACATCAAAGAGTACATGCGGTACGAGAACTACACCGCCGACGCCGGGTTCGGCGGCATCTGACCGGCCGGGTCAGTCGGCCTTCACCCGGTAGGCGTACAGCCGCCCGTTGGCCACCACCGGCGGGGTGGCGACCCGGACCCGGTGCCGCGCCGCCCGGTACTTGCTGACCCCCGGCAGGGCGAACTCGCCGAGCGGGGCCCAGTCGTCGCCGGTCAGGGCCGCCAGCCGGACCTTGGCGTCGGTGGCGACGACGTACAGCCGCCCGTCGGCCGCCACCACCGCCCCGGCCGAGGCCGACGTGTACTGCTCCCACTTCCCCTCCCCGGTCCGGAAGTCGACGCACTTCCACCCGGTCGGGTCTGTGTACCCGTACAGCAGCCCGTCCTTCAGAACCACCTCGCCGTAGTAGTTCGTCATCTCCTTGGTCTTGTAGACCAACTTCGCCCGGTACCCGTCCCCGTCCCGCTCGACCTGGTAGCAGGCGGCCCCGGCCCCGTACCCCGCGGTGGCGAACACCCGGTCGCCGGCGACCACCGGGGTGGGGATGATCGGGCCGGTCTTGTACGGGGCCGGGGCGGTCCAGCGGACGGCCCCGTCGGACGCCCGCACCCCGGCCACGACCGGCCGCCCGCCGGCCGTCACCAGCCCGGACGCCCCCTCCACCCCGCCGGTGACCACCACGCACTGGGCCTCGCCGTCAAACACCGCCGGCACCGGCGACCCGTAGGCGGCGGCGTGCGCGAGGTCCTTCGTCCGCCACCGCTCGGCCCCCGTTTTCCGGTCCAGCCCGGCGACCGTCCCCGGCCCCCCGCCCGGGCAGACCACCACCACCCCGTCGACCACCGCCGGGGACGCGCAGTGCCCCCAGTTGGTGTCGATGATGTTCCCCTTCATCAGCACCCCGCCGAGTTCGACCGCCCACCGGGCCTTCCCGGTCGCCCGGTCGAGGCACGACAGCCGCCCCCGGGCGGCGAGCACGAACAGGTCGGGGCCGTCGGCCGTCGGGGTGCTCCGCGGGCCGTCCCCCCACGGGTTCTCGAACCGCGGCCCGACCGGGACCGACCAGACGACCTTGCCGGTGCCGGCGTCGAGGGCCAGGGCGTGCTCGTCCTCCCCGAACAGCCCGAGGGTGTACACCCGGTCGCCGACGACCGACAGCCCGGCGTACCCGTGGCCGACGGCGTCGGTCTTCCAGTCGAGCGGCGGGCCGGCCGCCGGCCACTTCGGCAACAACCCGGTTTCCCGGCTGACCCCGTCGGCGTTCGGCCCCCGCCACCGGGGCCAGTCGTCCGCTCCGGCAGGAAGGGACGTAGCCACCACGAGGGCGGCGGCCATGAAGGGTCGCATGACGGTTCTCACGGCTCACGGTCGGGGTTCTACCCGAGATCGTAACCCGACCGCGACCGGACCGCCAGGTCCGCTTACTTCTTCTGCATCCCCTGGAACAGCTTGTCCAACTCCTTGTTGAGCAGGTCCCGGCCGACATCCTTCACGGCCCCGCGGGCCAGTTCGGCGACGGCCTTGTTGAGCCCCCCGGCTTCGACGGCCGGCTTGGCCAGCGTCCCGCCGACCGGCACCTTGACGACCTTCCCCTCGACCGCCTTCTTCAGGGCCGGGTTGTTCTTGAGCCCCGGGAACGTCCCCGGGATCGGCACGTCCACGAACATGCTCAGCGACCCGTCGAGCCCGACCGAGCCGGTCGTCTTCACGGTGTAGCCGTTGACCGTCAGGGCCAGGTTCTCGTGGTACACCCGGCCGTTCTGGACGGCCACCGGAACGGGCACCTCGTTCGCCAGGGTCATCCGGGCCGACGGCTGGCCGAGCAGTTGGAACACCTCGGACATCACCGGCCCGGCCCCGACGGTCGCCTTGTGCAAGAGGAGCTGTCCCCGCATCGACGCCTTCGTGAAGTCGCCGAGCGGCACCCGATTGTCGGCGAGGACGAGCGACACCTGCCCCTCGGCGTGGGCCGCGTTGGCGATCGCCGGCAGGGCGTACCCGACCGCCCCGGCACACGCCGCCGGGGTGAGCGTCGCCTTGTCGATCGCCTTACCCGGGGCGAACGAGACCTCGGCCGGCGAGGCGTCGAGCCGGACGGTCGGGGCGAGGGTGATCCGTCCGCCGCCGAACGTGGCCGAGATCGGGCTGATCGTCCCGCGGCCGTCGGCCAGCTTGGCCGTCAGCTCGCCCTTGCCCACGTCGAACCCATACGCCTTGAGGGCGTCCCAACCGAGGCCGCCCTCGGCCGTCAGTTTGCCCGTGGCCAGGCTGCCGGACACGGAGAACGGCCGGCTCCCCTTCCCCACCGCCTGGAACCCGCCGCCGACCGCCTGCCGGAGTTCCGGCGTCAGGGCCGCGAGGTCGTAGGCCAGCGTGCCGCTCAGGTCCACGTCCTGCAGGCCGTCGAACTTGGCGAGCGTCCCTTTCCCGTCCACCGCCAGCCCGGGCCGCTCGAGCTTGGCCCGGTTCAGGGTCAGCCGGTCCGGGGTGAGGTCGTACTTCCCGTCGAGGTCGAGTTTGGCCACCTTCTCGCTGATCCCCGTATTAGCCGGATCGCCGTAGGCAAAGTCCTTCAGGTCGAGGATTCCAGCGAAGGCCGTCGTGTCGCCCTGCCAGCGGAACCGGGCCGGTCCCGCCGCCCGGCCGCGGAACCCGTCCGACAGCCGGAGCGTCCGGCCGAGCCGGGCGAGGTCCGACACGGCCTGCCCGGACCCGCTGACGGCGAGTTCGCCGGCGGTCAGCCCCTCGAACGTGAACTTGCCGCCGGTGACGGAGAGCGGCGCCGAGGCGAGGTGGGCGTTGAGGAGGTCGGCGGTTCCGGCCTTCGTGTTCACGGTCAGGTCGCCGGCCGCGTTCAGGTGCGGCTCGTCGATGTCCAGACCGGCCCCGCGGAACCGGGCCTTCTCGACCGACACCAGCAGCCGGTCGACGGCGATCGTGTCTGCACCGAGCCGGACGGTGCCCGACGCGGTCGCCGTCCCGCCGAAGACGTAGTGCTTCGGGACGGGGGCGAAGCTGCGGACCCGGCCGGCCCACCGGCCAAGATCACCCGCCAATGTCGCCGACAGCTTCCCGGCGGAGACCTGTCGGGCGTCCGGGATCGGCTCTTCCAGTTTCGCCGCCAGTGTGTCCGCCCCGGCGGTCAGGGCCACGGACCCGGCGTCGAGCCGGACCGGCCCGCCCTTCGCCCACGTCCCGGCCGCCGACGCCTTCAACGACAGTGCCTTCTCGGCCAGCGAATGGCGGTGGCCGTCGGCGAACGCGAAGTCCTTCAGGTCGGCCCCGGCGTCGAGCTTGAACGCCCCGGCCGGCGACCGGCCGGCGATCACCCACGCCGACGCCTCGCCGGCGAGTTGGACCCCGTGCAGGTCCACGAACTCGCCCAGGCGGGCCGACAGCCGGTCGAGGTAGATGTTGGCGGCCGCCCGGAACGCCTCGGCCGACCCCTGGGCGTTGACCGCCAGGAAGTCCGACCGGCAGACGAACGTGTCGAACGTCGGCAGGTGCCCGGCCGGGAGCCGGCCGCTGAACTCGACGGCCAGCGGCTCGGCCCACTCGACCGGCTTGCCGTCCCGGACGGCCTTCAGGGCGGTCGTCCGGACGAACCCGTCCCAGGCCGTCCCGGCCGGGGTCGCCCGGCTGGCGAGCTTGGCCGTCAACTTCCCGTCCCGCACCTCGGTCCCGGGCCGCAGGCGGAGCAGCTTCGGCAGCCGGGCCGCGAGTTTGGCTAGGTCGATGTCCACCGTCGCGGTCAGCCCGGCGCGGTCGAGTACGTCGTCCAACTTGCCGTCCAGGTCCCATGCCCCGGCCGCCGACGCGGTACCGACATCGCAGGTCAGCTCCGCCCGTTCGACCCGGAGGGCCGACCCGGTCAGCTCGGCCTTCACCGGCAGGTCGGCGGCCGCCAGCCGGAGCCGGTCGCCCCTGAACCACGGCCCGGACACGTCCAGGTCCCGACCGCCGATCGTTCCCTCCACCTTCGCCGTGGGCTGGCCCTTCTCGTCCTTCCCCCAGGTTGCGGACACGTCGGCCGTCAGGACGCCGCCGAGCGACAGACCCGGTTGCAGCCGGCGGACGACCGGGGCGAGGGCGTCGAGCGGGAACCCGGCGGCCGTCACCTTCGCCGAACCCCGCTCACCGACCGACAGCTCGGCGTCCAGCTTGCCGGGCGACGCCGCGGTCAGCTTCGCGGTGATCGGTTCGGACCGCGACCCCGGCACCGCGACCGTCGCCGCGATCCCCCCGGCCTCAGTCATGCGGTCGGCGTCGCGGACGGTCAGCCGGCCGTCGTTCACCTTGACCACCACGGCCGGGCGGGTCGGGGACGGCGGCCGGCCGTCGTCCTTCAGGTACTCGCCGAGGGCGTCTTCGAGGTTGGTCGTGCCGTTCTCGCAGACCACGGCGGCGGCCGGCCGCTCGACGGCGAACTCGCCGAGGTCGGACCGGTCCCGGACTAGCGCGAACAGCGTTTTCGACGATGTCACCTTCGGGACAGAGAGCAGGGTGCGGCCCTGCCGGTCGGTGACGACCACGTCCCGCAGCTCGACCGGCGAGAACCACCCGAGCGAGACGCCGCCGACCGCGACCGACCCGCGGAGGTCGGCGGCCGCGCCCCGCACGAGGCGGCCGGCGAGGCCGGTCTTGGCGGCGACCGCCGGGGCGAACCAGACCCCGACGGTCAACAGGACCAGTAGCCCCAGCAGCCGGCGGGGCCACCGCCGGCGGCGGGCCTT
>JAIEQO010000767.1 GCA_019747655.1 Gemmataceae bacterium
ACCGGGCGGGGCGGCGGGGCGGCCGGCGGCTGGCCGGACGCGGTCAGCCCGGCGGCGACGGCGAACACGCCCAGCGGGAGCAGCTTCCTCATCGGCGGAACCCGGTGCGGGGGAACGAGGGGGGCGGTGGCCCAGGGTTGACCGTGCGGTCAGGTCTGGTTGCTGTCCGTCGCCCCGAAGGGGCGTCCGGGAATAGCCCGGGGCGGCAGCCCCGGGAACGGTTCCGTCCATCAACACCGCAGCCCCGAAGGGGCGACCGTCGAAAGCGGGGGTCGCCCCTTCGGGGCTGCGAATGATTTACCGCCGGCCACCCGGGGTTGTCACCCCGGGCTATTCCCGGACGCCCCTTCGGGGCTACCCGCGGCCGGCACGGCCGGCCCTATGCGGCGGGCGGATCGTCGCGATCAATGCCCGCTGTCGTCGACCGGCGGGGCCCCGCCGGCGGAGCGGATGTCGTTCTGCTTGGGCGGCTTCGGCCCCTTCTTGGCGGCCTTGCGGCCCTTGCAGTTGCAGCACCCCTTGCACTGCTTCGGCAAGTTCAGTCCTTGCAACTCGGACAGCTCCATCCGCTCCAGCCGGACGGCCGCCTCCAGGTCCTCCTTGAACTTGGCCGCGGCGGACGCGTCGCCCCGCTTCTCGGCCTCCTCGGCCAGGAGCTTGTACGTCTGCCGGGCCGACTCGACCTCTGGCTCCCACTCGTCCCGGCCGGCCCCTTCGAGCCGCATCAGCCAGGTCGCGTAGTACTCGCTGTTGGCGGCCGCGGCCCGGGCGGCGGCGACCAGCTTCGGGTCGGCCCCTGCGTCGGCGGTCAGCTCCTCGACCAGCACTTTCAGGTCGGCGTGGGCCTCGGGGAGTTGCTTGGCCAGCATCTGGGCCTTGGCCTTCTCCAGCCGGAGCTTGCGGGCCTCGGCGGTTCGCCCCTCGGGCAGGGCCTTGATGGCGGCAGCGTACTCCTCGACGGCCTCCGTGTAGTCGTCGTCGGCCGCGGCCGCCTCGGCCGCCCGGACGTGCTTGGCGACCACGTCCAGGGCCTTCTGCTCCTGGCCCGGGCCCATGTGGTACGCCAACCCGGCGACCGGGAGCAGCAACCAGCCGGTCAGTAGTAGGATGCGAACCGCCACGGCAGCCTCCTCCGCAAGGACGACCCGTCGGACCCGATCCGAGGATACCATATCCGGACCGGCGGGGAAATACCCGCCCCACCGTCACACCGTTTTCATCTTCGGCGGCGGGCCGTGGGCGGCTGAAGCCCGGCCCCCGGCCGGCGGCCCGGCGTCCAGCCCGTCCCGACCAGGGTGAGGACGAACGGCAGGACGGCCAGCACCCCCGCCCCGGCCCCGGTACACAGGAGGGCGTACTCCCGGGACGTCCACTGCGGCCCGGCCTTCGGGGTGGCCCGTTCGTCGATCTTCGACACGAGGTCCGTCGTCAGGTGCTTGTCGTTCCCGTCGTGGTACGTCCCGGCCAGCCGGGCCGCCACCTGCCGCAGCGTCGACACGTCCTGCCGGGTGGTGTGCCCGCCGAGCGACTTGCCGCTCGTCGGGCTGCCGACCCCGACCATCACCACGTTGTTGCCGATCGACGCCGGCATCTTCGGCATCCCGGTCGAGGGGACGGTGTCGCCGTCGGTCACGACCATCAGGACGGCCGACCCCGGGGGCCACGGCTTGGCGATCTTGGCGGCCTCCTCCAGCCCGGCGAACAGGTCCGTGTCGCCCGGCTTGAAGGCGTGCCGGATCGGCAGGTCGGACAGGATGTTCCGGACCACCTCCCGGTCGAACGTGTCGATCACCACCGGCTTGGCTTCTTTGCCGAAGGCGACCACCGTGGTCTTGTACCGCTCGGCCTGGACCCGCTCGAAGAACGACTGGACGAGGTCGGCCGCCCGCTCCCGCCGGGGCTGCTTCCCGTCCGGCCCGGCGTCCTCGACGGTCATGCTCCGGGACACGTCGAGGACGAGGACGAGGTGCCGGTACTCGCCGGCCTTGATCTCCCCGATCTTGTGCGACTTCGGGGGGAGCACGACCAGGACCGTCAGCCCCCAGGCGGCGGCCCCGGCGGCGACCGTCCGCAGCACCGGGGCGACAGCCGCCAGGACGTAGGGGTTGAATGCCAGCAGAGCCGAGGTCGTGCCGATGACAGACTCGTGACCGGCGGCCCGAACCGCCGCCGCACCGGCCGCCCAGTTTACCCGATGGCGGTGCGGCCCGAACGCCAGCGGGGCGGCCCTATGCACCCGGAAGTAGTGGATCACCTCGGCGGCCGCGGCCACCAGGCCGACCGCCGCCGCGGCGATGAACCCGGCCCCGACGGCCGAGATGCCGCCGGCCGTCGCCTCCTCCGCCAGCTTCGGGACCGGGATCAACACGACGCTGCCTCTCGTAGGGTATGTCGAGCGGACCGTCCGCGGACCGCGACGACGCACCACACACCTACCACGGCGTATACCGCAGCCCGTACATGGCGACCGTACCGATCAGGAGCAGCACCGCCCCGGCCAGGGCGAACGGCTCGTAGTAGTCGACCGTGTCGGCGATCGTCGGGGTGATCTTCGCCTGCTTCATCCCGTCGATCTTCTTGAACACCGACCGGAGCACGTCCGGGTCCTCGGCCGAGAAGGCGTCCCCGCCGCTGGCCCGGCAGATGTTCACCATCGACGCCTGCGGCTCGTACCCGCCGGCGATCACGCAGAACAGGGTGACGTTGTCGGCCAACAGCTCCCGGGTCAGGTCGGCCTCGTTCGTGTCCACGTCGAAGTCGAACCCGTCGGTGATGAGGAGGATCATCCGGTCCCCCTCGTCCTTCTGGGCCAGCTCCTTCCGGCAGGCCCGGATCGCCTTGCTGATGTCGGTCCCGCCGAAGGCGTCCGGGGCGGTCTCCGGCCGCATGAACGGCGGGGCGCACTTGATGGCCGACGGGTCGGTGGTGATCGGGCACCAGTGGACGTGGGCCGACCCGAAGAACGTCAGCCCGAAGGCGTCCCCCTTGCGGAAGTCGAGGAAGGCGTCGATCGCCTTCATCGAGGCGTCGTACCGGGTCCCGTCCCCGTAGGTCGCGGTCATGCTCCCGGAGATGTCCACCGTGAACAGGATGTTGGTAACAGACCGCTTCTCCTGCGGCGGGCCGTTCCGCTGGGGTCCGGCCAGGATCAGGATCGCCATGGCGAGCAAGAGCGGCGGGACCGACTCGGCCAGGGCCAGTATGACCCACCACCACCAGCCGCCCCGGGCCCGGGCCCGGTCGAGCGGCAGCACCACCCGGCGGGACGGGACGACCCAGCGGTTGGCCCACACCCAGGCCAACAGCAGCGCGGGCAGGAGCAGCCCGAACAGCACCGCCGGGTAGGCGAACGACGGCCAGACGAGGGGGATGTCCTTCATCATGCGGCGGCCCCCGTCAGCTCGACCGCGTCCGGCGGCAGGTTCCGGTACGGGGCCAAGAGCCGGCCCACATCCACCGGGGCGGCCGGCCCCGGCCGGTGCAGCCACCCCTCCAACTCGGCCAGAAGGGGCCCGGCGTCCGGGTGCCGGCGGAGGGCGTCGATCGCCGCCCCGGGCTCGGCCGCTTCGAGCTTCAGCCGCTTCCGCCAGTACGCCAACAAGCCCCGCTCCAGCCCGGCCAGCTCGCCCTGCGAGAGCTTCCCGGCCACCGCCCCCTCGACCAGCGGCCGGAGCCGGTCGGCCAGCGACACCGGCTTCGCGTCGATTGCTGCCGCCCGCCGACGGCGGGGGAAGAAGAACGACAGGACGATGGCCACCAGCCCCAGGCCCCAGGCGACCCCCAGGCCGATCAGGAGGAGCCGGTAGCCGCCGACCCGCGGGCCGGGGTCGATGGTCAGTTGGTTCGGCTCGATCTGACCGGGCGGCAGGATCGGCTTGGCCGTCACCGGGATCGGCGGCAGCCCGGCCGTGGGCGACCCGTCCTTTCGCCGGAGGTAGTCCTTCAGGTCGTAGCTGCCGGGTTCGAGGGCGAAGTATTCGAGGTCGTACCGGAAGGCCGTCCCGTGGGGGTAGACCTGGACCACCCGCAGGACGACCGGGGCGGCCCGATCCGTCAGCGGCTTCGCCTCCAGCTCCGGCCCGGGGAGGACCAACCCCTCCACTTTACCCGACATGCCCACGGTGGTGTCGGTCTGGGCGGGGGCCGCGGAGGCGAGGGTGACGACGAAGGCGAGCACCCCGGCGCGGCTCGCGGCGATGGTCAGGAATCGGCCCATCACCCCTCCCTCCGGTGGCCCGCCGTTCTCGTTGGTTCGGTTCGGCAACCCGCACACCCTGCGGCCGAACCAATGAATCGCGTCAGATCGATATCCCTCTACCGCCGCCCCCGCCCGAGTAAGTTCCGGCCGCGGAGGAAGTTCCGCAGGTCGGCCGCGAACGGCCGGTCGGTCCGGACCAGCAGGTGGTCCACCCCGGCCCGCTTCAGGTCCCGGGCGGTGGCCGCCGGGTCGACCCACGACCGCCCGCCGCGGGTGACGAACACCCGCCCGGTCTCGGCCTCCCCGGCCCGCAGGAACCCGGCCCCCGGCAACCCGGTCTCGGCCGGGTCCTGCAACTGGATCACGGCGACATCATGCCGCTGGGCCAACAGCTTCAGGGCCGGGACGGCCGCGTCGTCGTGCAGGTCGGACAGGATCATGACGAGGCAGCGGTTCGGCAGGGTCGGGGCCAGGTCCGTCACCCGCCGGCCGAGGGTGGTCGGCTCGTCGTACCGGAACCGGCGGAAGTCGTGCAGCCACTGGAGCACCTGCGGCCGGGACAGGCTCGGGTCGACCCGCACGTCACGCCCGCCGACGCCGACCACCCCGACCGGGCTGACCCGGTCGAGGCAGGCGAAGGCCAGCCCCCCGGCGATGTGGACGGCCGCCGCGTACTTGCTCCGCTTCACGGACGTGACGGTCATCGACGCCGAGGTGTCCATGAGCAGGAAGCACGGGAGTTGCTTGGGGGCCTCGTACTCCTTGACGAACACCTTCCCGGTCCGGGCCGTGACCCGCCAGTCGATCGACCGGACCGGGTCGCCGGGCAGGTACTGGCGGGACTGGGCGTACTCGATCCCGGACCCCAGGAACGGGGACTTGTCGGTGCCGTAGTTGAGCGCGTCGGCCAGCTTCCGCACGGCGATGAGGAACTGCCGGGCGTTCAGGTGGTCGGCGGCGTCGAGGTAGCCTTCCATGCGTGGTCGCCGGAGGAAGAGGGCCGCTGATGACGCAGATCAGAGCCCGCAGATGAAATCGGATTAGAACCAATCTTGGTTTCTGATCTGCGTCATCTGCGCCGAAGTCTGCGTCATCAGCGGGCTAATTCCGGCTCCTTCCGTCTCCTCCCCCGGGTCAGGTCGTGGAGGATGTCCTGGAGCACGTCGTCGCCCCGCTTGCCGTCGGCCAGGGCCTCGTAGTTCAGCCGGACCCGGTGCAGGATCACGTCCGGGGCCAGGGCGTACAGGTCGTCCGGGACGACGTACCCGCGGCCGCGGATCAGGGCCCGGGCCTTGGCCGCCTTGACGAGCGAGATGCCGGCCCGCGGGCTGGCCCCGAGTTCCACGTCCGGGTGGCTCCGGGTCCGGGTGACGGCGTCGATCACGTGCTCGACGAACGTGTCGCTGACGTGGACGGCGGCCGCCGCCTCCATCGCCGCCACCAGGTCGTCGATCGTCCCGACCGGCTCGTCGGCCAGCACGTCGAACTCGGTCCGGGCGACCGCCCCGCCGCCCTCCCGCTTCACCCCCAGGGCCATGTTCCGCCGGAGGATTTCCTTCTCCTCATCGACCGTCGGGTAGACGAGCCGGTGGCGGAGCATGAACCGGTCGAGCTGGGCCTCCGGCAGCTCGAACGTCCCGGCCTGCTCGACCGGGTTCTGGGTGGCGATCACCAGGAACGGGGACGGCAGCTTGAACGCCTCCTTGCCGATCGTCGCCTTCCGCTCCTGCATCGCTTCGAGGAGCGCGGACTGGACCTTCGGGGCGGCCCGGTTGATCTCGTCGGCCAGCAGCAGGTTCGTAAAGACCGGCCCCTTGTTCACCCGGAAGTCGTTCGTCCGCTGGTCGAGGATTTCCGACCCGAGGATGTCCGACGGCAGCAGGTCGATAGTGAACTGGATGCGGGCGAACTGGAGGTGGATCGACTTCGCCAGGCAGGAGACGAGCAGGGTTTTCGCCAGCCCGGGGACGCCTTCGAGGAGCAGGTGGCCGCTGGTCAACAGCGCGATCAGGATGCGCTCGACCACGACATCCTGGCCGACGACGACGGTGCCGATCCGCTTGCGGACGCCGTCGAGGAACCGGACGGTCGGGGACGGCGCGGCGTGGCCGTTGGCCCCGTCGGCGGGGAGGGTCATTCGGCAGCTCCGGGTGGCACGGTCCCGCAGACCAGACGACCGGCGGGCGGGTTTCTTTCACCCGCCGGGGTCGAATTCTTGAACGACCGACCCGGGCCGGCGTTGGGAGAAAAGGGCCGGCCCGTGAGCGCCAAGTATACCCGCCCGGCGGCCCGGCGGGAAGCGGCCTCGCGCACTTTTCATCGCCCGGGCTACACCGCAACCGACTCGCCCCGCTCCGGGGCGGCCACGTCGGCGAACCCGGCGGCCCGCACGATGTCGGCCGGCTTCGCCCCACCGTCCAGCCAGTGGCACCCGGTTCGGAGCCGGTCCGGACCTCCTTCCCGCAGACCCCGTCACACCCACCCCCTCCCCCCTCTTTTTTTTACTCCGCGGGCACCCCTACGATTCCCAACGTTTCCCCTCGTTCTCGGCACGACCACCCTGCATCGCTCGGGCCCGCGGCCGGCCCGATCCCGAGGCCCGACAACCGGTTCCGCGGCGGGGCGAGCGTGCCGGTATACCGGCACGCTCGACCAGACCCGCCACGGCCTGCCGGGAGGGGCCGGCCGGCGGTGCGTAATATATAATAATGTACACTATTATTTCGGCCGTGTCAAATGGCTCGGGCCGATTTTTCCGTCCTCACTTCCGAACCCGGCCGAGGGCGGCTTTGGCCTCCCGGGTCAGCCGGCTCCCGGGCGGGCCGGCGGCCACCTGCTCGAGCACCGCCCGGGCGTCCGGGGTGTTCACCCGCTCCAGCACCGCCACCGCCCAGGCCAGCGGCACCTCCCCCGGCCGCAGCGGCG
>JAIEQO010000661.1 GCA_019747655.1 Gemmataceae bacterium
TCCGGCCGGCTGGCCGTCGCCGACCCCCCGCCGGCGGCCGGCGGCACCCAGCTCCCCAAGCCCGACCCCGCGTTCACCGGCAAGATCGGCGAGACCTACAAGGACTCGACCCCGAGCTACCCGCCGCCGGTGAAGGCCGCGAAGGGGAGTCCGAACGTGCTGCTCATCCTACTCGACGATGTCGGGTTCGGGATGTGTTCGACGTTCGGCGGGCCGGTCCCCACCCCGCACATGCAGAAGCTGGCAGACAACGGCCTGAAGTACAACCGGTTCCACACGACGGCCCTGTGCAGCCCGACCCGGGCCGCCCTCTTGACCGGCCGCAACCACCACTCCTGCGGCACCGGGGTCATCATCGAGATGGGCACCGGCTACCCCGGGTACACGGGCATCGTCCCGCGGAGCACGGCGCTGGTCAGCCAGACGCTGCGGGACAACGGGTACGCCACCGGGATGTTCGGCAAGGCCCACAACACCCCGGAGCCGGACATCAGCCCGGCCGGGCCGTTCGACCGCTGGCCGACCGGCCAGGGGTTCGAGACCTTCTACGGCTTCAACCAGGGCGAGACGCACCAGTTCTACCCGGTCATCTACCGCAACACGACCTGGGTGCCCCAGCCGAAGACGCCCGAGCAGGGCTACCACTTCACGACCGACATGACCGACGAGGCGATCGCCTGGACCCGGAACGTCCGGGCCGCGAACCCCGACAAGCCGTGGTTCAACTACTTCAGCACGTCCGGCGTCCACGCCCCGCACCACCCGCCGAAGGCGTACCGCGAGAAGTACCAAGGGAAGTTCGACCACGGCTGGGACAAGCAACGCGAGCTGACCCACGCCAAGCAGTTGGAGACGGGCGTCATCCCGAAGGGGACGAAGCTCACCCCGCGGCCGGCGAGCATCCCGTCGTGGGACAGCCGGTCGGCCGACGAGAAGAAGGTGTACACCCGGCTGATGGAGAACTACGCCGGGTACATGGAGTTCACCGACGCCGAGGTTGGGCGGCTCCTGGAGAGCCTGCGGCAGTCGGGCGAACTCGACAACACGCTCGTCCTGTACGTCGTCGGCGACAACGGCGCCAGCGCCGAGGGCGGGCTGGAGGGAACGTTCAGCGAGCTCGCCAGCCTGCTCGGCATCCAACTCGGATTGCAGAGCACCATCAAGCGGATCGACGAAATCGGCGGGCCGACCAGCGAGCCGCACGTCCCGGTCGGCTGGGCGTGGGCGATGGACGCCCCGTTCCAGTGGACCAAGCAGGTGGCCAGTCACTTCGGCGGCACCCGCAACCCGCTGGTCGTCCACTGGCCCAAGGGGATCAAGGCGAAGGGCGAGCTGCGGGACCAGTTCCACCACGTCATCGACGTGGTCCCGACCATCCTGGAGGCGTGCAAAATCCCCGAGCCGAAGGTCGTCAACGGCATCCCCCAGAAGCCGATCGAAGGCGTGTCGATGCTCTACTCGTTCGACGACGCCGGGGCGAAGGGCCGGCGGCCGACCCAGTACTTCGAGCTGGTCACCAACCGGGCCGTCTACCACGACGGGTGGGTGGCGTGCAGCCAGTACGGGCTGCCGTGGCAGACGGCCGGCCGCGGGGACGGCTTCCTGGCCGCCCCGTGGGAGCTGTACCACGTCGACGAGGACTTCAGCCAAGCGGACGACTTGGCGGCGAAGATGCCCGACAAGCTCAAGGAGTTGCAGGCCAAGTTCGCCGAGGAGGCGAACAAGTACGGCGTCTTCCCGCTCGACCCGCGGATGTCCGAGCGGTTCGACCCGAAGCTCCGCGTCGCCGGCGAGCCGCCTACGAAGTGGACGTACTTCGGCAACAACGTCTGGCTGCCGGAACCGGTCGGCCCGCAGCTCTTCCCGCGGCCCCACACCATCACCGCCGAGCTGACCGTCCCGAAGGGCGGGGCCGAGGGCGTGGTCACCTGCGCCGGGGCGTTCTCGGCCGGCTGGTCCCTCTACGTCAAGGACGGCAAGCCGAACTTCCGGTACACGTTCTTCGACATCGCCGACGTGACCGTCCCCGGCACCGTCGCGCTACCGGAGGGGAAGGTGACGCTGAAGACGGAGGTCACCCCGGACGGCTCGAAGGAGGGGGCCGGGACGCTCAAGCTGTTCGTGAACGGCCAGCCGGCCGGCGAGGGGAAGGTGAAGCGGTCGGCGTTCCGCCACAGCCTGGAGCCGTTCGAGGTCGGCCGCGACTCGATCACCCCGGTCGACCCGGCCTACAAGGACAAGGGCACGTTCCCGTTCACCGGGACGATCGACAAGGTCACGTTCGAGCTGACCAAGAAGTGACCCCGCGGTGTCGGGCCGGGAAGGTCCCGGCCCGGCCCCTCACCCTCTCCCCGGAGACCGACCCGATGCGCATCCGATCCCTGGCCCCCGCCGCCCTCGTGGTGGCCGGGGCCGCCCTCGGCTGGCTGGCCGCGGCCGGCCACCTGAGCCTGGCCCCGAAGGCCACGGCCGCCCCCGAAACCGGCGGCCCGGCCGCCCCGACCGCCGCCGACCCGAAGCCGTGCTGCGACGGCGTCGGCCCCGCCGCGGTCCTCGCCGCCCACAACCGGAAGGTCAGCGCCACCCTCCAAAAAGACGGCAAGAAGCCGAACGTCCTGGTCATCTGGGGCGACGACATCGGCCAGTTCAACGTCAGCGCCTACAACCGCGGCATGATGGGCTACCGGACGCCGAACATCGACCGGATCGCCGCCGGCGGGGCCCTGTTCACCGACTGGTACGGCCAGCAGAGCTGCACCGCCGGGCGGGCCGCGTTCATCACCGGCCAGTCGCCCATCCGCACCGGGCTGACCAAGGTCGGCCTGCCCGGCGCCCCCGAGGGCATGAAGAAGGAAGACCCGACGATCGCCACCGTGCTGAAGGCCCAGGGGTACATGACCGGCCAGTTCGGCAAGAACCACCTCGGGGACGCCGACGACACGCTGCCGACCAGGCACGGGTTCGACGAGTTCTTCGGCAACCTGTACCACATGAACGCCGAGGAGGAGCCGGAGAACCCGGACTACCCGAAGGACCCGGCGTTCAAGAAGCGGTTCGGGCCGCGGGGGGTGATCCGTAGCTTCGCCGACGGCCGGATCACCGACACCGGCCCGCTCACCCGCAAGCGGATGGAGACGATCGACGGGGAGGTGAACGAAAAGGCCCTCGACTTCATGGAGCGTGCCGCGAAGGCGGATAAGCCGTTCTTCATCTGGTGGAACTCGACCCGGATGCACATCTTCACCCACCTGAAGAAGGAGTCCGAGGGTAAGACCGGGCTGGGCATCTACGCCGACGGGATGGTCGAGCACGACGGGCACGTCGGGCAACTCCTGGACAAGCTCAAGGAGTTGGGCCTGGAGGACAACACGATCGTGATGTACTCGACCGACAACGGGGCCGAGACGTTCTCCTGGCCGGACGGCGGCACCACCATGTTCCGGGGCGAGAAGAATACCCAGTGGGAGGGCGGGTACCGGGTGCCGACGCTCATCCGCTGGCCCGGCGTCATCAAGCCCGGGACGGTCATCAACGACATCTGTGCCCACGAGGACATGCTGACGACGTTCGCGGCCGCGGCCGGCGACCCGACCGTGGCGGCCGACCTGAAGAAGGGCCGGAAGATCGGCGACCGGGAGTACAAGGTCCACCTCGACGGGTACGACCTGGCCCCGCTGTTCAAGGGGGAGGCCCCGTCGCCGCGGAAGGAGTTTATCTACTGGACCGACGACGGCAGCGTGGCCGCACTGCGGTACGGCAACTGGAAGCTCACCTTCCTGGTGCAGGAGGCCAAGGGGCTGAAGGTGTGGCAGGAGCCGTTCAAGCCGCTCCGGGCCCCGAGCCTGACCAACCTGCGGATGGACCCGTTCGAGCGTGCCGAGGAGGAGAATGCGATGGGGTTCCAGCGGTGGTTCGCGGAGCGGATGTTCCTGATCGCCCCGGCCGGCGGGTACGTCGCCCAGTGGCTCCAGAGCTTCAAGGAGTTCCCGCCGCGGCAGAAGCCCGGGAGCTTCAACCTCGACCGGGTGATGGAGGCGGTCACCAAGCCGCAGGGCGGCCGGTGACGCCGGGACCGGGCCGGGGCGGCGGCCCCGGCCGGGCGGTTGCCGGGGCCGGACGGCGGCGGTTGACTCGGCGGGCGGCCGGCGTATGCCGGCTGTTCGCCACCGGGTTCCCCGCCGGATCGAACCATGCTCACCGTCGCCCGCCGGCTGCTGGAGCTGATCCGCTTCAGCCACACCGTCTTCGCCCTGCCGTTCGCCCTGCTGGCCGCCGTGCTGGCCTGGCAGGACGAGCCGTTCCGGCCGGAAGACTTGGTCGGCATCCTGCTCTGCATGGTGTTCGCCCGGTCGGCGGCGATGGCGTTCAACCGGCTGGCCGACCGCGACATCGACGCCGACAACCCCCGGACGGCCGGCCGGCACCTGCCGGCCGGGCTGCTCCGGGCCGGCACCGTTTGGGCCTTCCTCCTCATCTGTTGCGTGGGGTTCGTGGCCTCCACGTTGATCTTCTTGTACCGCGACCCGCCGAACCCGTGGCCGCTCTACCTGTCCGGGCCGGTGCTGCTGTTCGTGCTCGGGTACTCGCTGGCCAAGCGGTTCACGAGCCTGGTCCACCTGTGGCTGGGGGCGGCCCTGATGCTCGCCCCGGTGGCCGCGTGGATCGCGGTCCGGGGGCCGGTGGACATGGCCGTGCCCCTCGTCCTCGGGGCGGCGGTGATGGGCTGGGTGGCCGGGTTCGACGTGCTCTACGCCTGCCAGGACGCGGCGTTCGACCGGGCGGCCGGGCTGCACAGCCTGCCGGCCCGGCTGGGGGTGCCAACCGCCCTGCGGGTGGCGGCCGGGTGCCACGCCGTCATGTTCGGGCTGCTCGTGGTCCTGTACTTCGTCTCCCCGCACCTCGGGACGGTCTACCTGGTCGGCCTGGGGCTGATCGGCGGGCTGCTTGTCTACGAACACTCCCTCGTTCGGGCCGACGACCTGACCCGGGTGAACCGGGCCTTCTTCCACGTCAACGGCGTCATCAGCGTCGGGCTGCTGGTGCTGGTGCTGGTCCAGCTCGCCGTGCGGTAGGGCCGGCTGTGCCGGCCGGCACAGCCGGCCCTACCTCACCTTCCCGGCGTCGGCGGCCGTCATTTTCCCGTACCCGGTCCGCCAGTCGGACGTGACCTCCACCTGCCCGGCGTAATCGTCCCGGTCGAGCTTCGCCGTCCAGTCTTTCGCCAGCCGGCCCTTCCGGTCCACATACGCCTTGAGCAGGTAGCGGCCCTTCGGCAGCGACGGGCCGTTCGCCGCCCACGCCTTCGCCCGGTCCGACCCCTTCGCGGCCAAGAGCGTCAGGTTGTGCTGCCAGAGCCGGCCCTTGCCCCAGACGCCGCGGTCGGCGGTGGCGATCGGGTCCGGCTCCCACGCCCCCTTCGCGGCGTCCCAGGCGTACACGTCCACCTGGGCCAGCCGGTCGCCCCAGTCCGGCGGGGTGTTCTCCAGCTTCAGCCAGATGTCGGTCCCGAACTTCCGCGGCCCGGCGTCCGGCTTGGGCAGCGACTTCGCGTCCGGGTAGCCGTCCTTGACGGTCCGGGCGTAGTCGTCGAGGAACGCCCGGTAGGCCTTGTACCCCTGGTCGCCGGGGAGGAACTTTTGCCCGCCGCCGTGCTTGACCGCGTTCAGCGGCTTCTTGAGGAGCAGGCTGTCCTCCGGCTTGTCGGCGTCGATGAGGTTACTGGCCCGGAGGTACGCAAGGGTCGCGGCCGGGCCGGCGGCCTTCACCCAGGCCACCCGCTCGCCGTGCTCCTCGACCAGCTTCTTGTTCTCGGCCGTCCCCTCGGTGTGGCAGCCCATGCAGCGGAACCGCATGGCCCAGACGGTGTTCTCGAACGACGCCAGGAGGCGGTCGGTGCGGGCGTGGCGGACGACCTCCACCGGCCGCTTGGGGCCGGCGAGGTCGGCGGCCGGGAGCTTCGGGGCGGCCCGCAGCTTCGGGTCCGTCGCGGCCGCGGCCAGCCAGGCGGCGAACGCCTCGTACTCGGCCTTGCGGGTCTTTGCGGGGATCAGCTCGGCCCCGGCCTGGTCGTCGGCCCCCATCTGGATGAGGGCGAGAATTTTCGACTTCCCCGGGTCGTCGAGGTCGACCAGCCCCTGGTCGCGGAGGGAGACGAACGTCTCCTCGTGCGACGGGCGGATGTAGTGCTTCAGGTCGACCCCGGCGAGGTGGCACTGGACGCAGCTCGACGGGTCGGGGGACTTGAAGATCGGCAGGATGCGCTTCTCGAACACGGTCCGGGCGTCGGCGGCCGGCTCGGCGGGGGTCGCGGGCGAGTTAACCGCCCCGGACCGGCTGCACCCGGCGGCTAAGGCGGCGAGCAGGAGGAGGGCGGCCGTCGGGCGGGTCATGGCGGGGCCTCGGAGGGACCCCGTTGAGCTTACGCCGCCGGACGGCCGGCCGCCAGTCGGGCGGGTTAGCGTGTCGAAAGGTATTGCTGGACGGCGACCCAGAAGGCTTTGGCCTCGTCGCCGTCCTCGGACAGGCCGAGGGCCCGGGCCCGAATCTTGGCCACCTCGTCGCTCTGGAGGTCCACGGTCCGCAGGTGGGCGTACCAGACGGCCCCGGCCCGGGACGGGGTGTCGGCGAACACGTACACCGGCCGGGCCGCCCGCTCGCCGACCGCGGTGTTGAACGCGGCCAGGGCGTCGGCCAACTTCTCCGGCGTGGCCTCGATCGCGGTGAACGTGAGGCCCTTCTTCTCGGCCACCTCGCGGACGGTCGCTACGTCGGCCCCGGGCCCGTGCAGGTAGACGACTGCCCGGTAGCCCTGCGTCTTGAGGGTGTCGAACCCCCCCAACTCCGGCTTCCCGCCGGCCGCCACCCCGTCCTTCACCTTCGTGAACCCCGGCAGCCCGGCCGCGCCCGGGGCCGTCGCCCCGGCCTGCTGGACGCCCCCGCCGGCCAGCGGCGGCTCGGCCGTCTGGCCGAGCGGCTTGACCGGCCCGCCGAGGACGTTGTTCGGGTTCACGCTCCGGGACGACGACCCGCCGGGCGGGAAGGGGTCGGGGGTGATGGTCTCGCGGCCGCCGGGCGGCGGGCCGAGGTCGGCCGGGGGCGGGAGCCCGCCGCCGGGGACGACCGGG
>JAIEQO010000206.1 GCA_019747655.1 Gemmataceae bacterium
GGACGCGACCCCGACGCCGCCGGCGAAGTCGGGGGCGAACGCCAGATAATCGGCGACCGGCACGGCCCCGCCCCCCTCCCACCCGAACACCCGGACGTGCGGCCCGCCGCCCGGCCCGGCCCCGGTCAACAGCTCCGGCCGGCCGTCCCCGGTCACGTCCCCGGCCGCCACCGACGCCCCGCCGAGGAACGACGGGGCGTAGGCGAAGAAGCTGGCCTTCTCCGCACCGGTCCGGCCGTCGAACGCCTTGACGTGCGGCCCGCCGCCGGCCCCGGCCCCGGTGACGATGTCCGCGTACCCGTCCCCGTCGAAGTCGCCGACGGCGACCCCGCCAAGGCCGCCGCGGAACTCCGGGGCGTAGGCGAAGAAGTCGTACACGGTCCGGCCGTCGGCCCCGTCGTAGACGACGACCCGCGGGCCGCCGCCGGCCCCGGCCCCGACGACCACGTCCTCGACGCCGTCCCCGGTCACGTCCCCGGTCGCCACCACCACCCCGCCGGCGAAGTCGCCGAACGGGGCGAACGTCCGGGCCGGCACCGACGACCCGCCGGCATAGAGGCGGGCCGCCGCCGGCGTGCCGGGGCCGGTGCCGGCGGTGTACACCCCCGCCGGGGTCGGCGGGCGGTTGCCGACCTCGACGGTCGCCACCGCCGACAGCCCGGTGGCATCGCCTTCGACGGCGGCGGTAATGGTGGTCCGGCCGGCCGGGCGGTTGTTGGCGTAGACGTGGGCCGCCGAAAATGCCGACCCGCCGGCCGCCAGCGGGATGCGGGTGGGAGCGGTCCCGTCGCCCCAATCGACGACCACCGCCCGCGGGCGGCCGGCGTCGCCGTCGGCCACCGAGCCGGCGAGGGTGATCGTGTACCGGCCGCCGGCCACGGTCGGCGTGGCGGTCAACCCGAGGGTCGGCCCGGGCGGCGCGACCGGCCCCGGGCCCGGGCCGACGACCGGCGGCTGGCCGACCGCGGTGACGTCGTACGGCAGGTCGAGGTACGACACCCGCCCCTGCTCGGCGGCCGCGTCGGTCCGCAGCCGGATCGGGTTGTCGTTCCCCTGGAACCCCCACACCTGGACGGTGACGGTGCCGCCCGTCAGCGCGGCCGGGTACGGCTTGATGGTGTCGATCAGCACCGGGCTGGTGACCTGGGCGAAGCCCGGGTTATCGCTCAGCGGCAGGTTGTTGTAGTCGTGGACCACCAGCTTGGCGGGGTCGCCGGTCCCGTCCGGGTCGTAGGTGATCCGCACCCGGACGATGGGGGCCGTCTGGGTGCTCGGGGCGTACTGCGGGTCGAGCCAGAGCGAGAAGAACGCCCGGGCGTCGCCGCCGCGGTAGGTGCCGGACACGCCGGTGAGCCGGAAGGTCACGGAGTTGCTGCCGGTCGGGGCCGTGAACGGGCCCTTCCCCTGCCCCGGGGCCGGGATGTTCACGGCCGCCTCGCCCGCTCCGGCGGTGCCGTTCAGGAAGCCGTTGGTGCCGCCGGTGCTGGTGAAGAAGAACCGGTTCCGCGGGGCTTCCAGCGAGAAGTCCGGCGTCCCCTGGTCGGTGACGGTGGCCCCGGCGGCGTCCGACGCCCGGGTCGTGAGGGGCGGCACGGTCATGGTGAACACCACCCCGGTGGCGTCCCGGAACGTGACCGTCTTCGGCACCGCGTCGGGGTTGTAGGCCACGAACGTCCGCCCGCCGGGCTTGGTGAACACGGCGAACGACGGCGTGTCGGCCGTCACCGTCGGGTCCACCTGGCCGTAGGCCCGGAGTCCCATGATCCAGTTGAAGGTGAACGCCAGGTTGTCGATCGGGTCGCCGGGGTTCACCGGGGTGATCGAGTTCCGCTTCGCGAGGAAGCCGACGGCCGGGTCGTTCAGGGCCTTGTTCGCGTCGGCCAGGGCGAGGTAGGAGAGCAGCTGCGACTGGTACGACGGCGGGACGATCGGCTGGGCCCCCGGCTGGGTCGGGTTCGTCATCGCCTGGGCGTAGTTCCGCAAGACGAACGAGGGGTTCGTGCCGAGGTAGTACGACCCGCCGGTGAACGGCAGCATCTGAATGCCGGCCAGGTTCGAGGTGAGCAGCCCGATGAACCCGCCGTACTCCGACCCCGCCCCGTTCAGCTTGCTGATGTTCGGCCGCACGTCGACGCCCGGCCGGGCCGGGTCGCTGTCGGTGAACTCGGTCGGGAAGGCGTCCGTCCCGTTGACGTTAAAGTAGTAGGTGTCGAACGAGTCACTTTCGGTGGCGAACAGGTAGACGCCGAGGTCGCGGGCGGCAACGTCCCCCGTGGCCTCGCCCCACTGGATCAGGGCCGAGGCGAAGTTCAGCGCCTCGGACGCCGACTCCTGGTTGTTCCCGCCGGTGTCGTTGGCCGCCCCGTCGGCCCACGAGTGCCCCTGGTAGACGTCGAAGTTCCGCAGGAACGGGAACGGCGGGCGGCCGGTCGAGGGGTCGCCCGGTTGGTCGGCCCGGTCGTAGTTCGCCACGTCCCGGACCATCTGGTTGACGACATCGCCGAGCTTGCCGGCGAGCGTCTGCCCGCCGCCGACCGGCCGGGCCGAGTCGCCCCAGGTCGAATCGTACCGGGCGATCAGGGCCGCCACCTTGACGAAGTAGCCGGCGATCAGGTGGTGGTCGTTCAGGCTGTTCGACGACTCGAACCCGGCGGCCAGCGACATGAGCGACTGCCATCCGGGGCCGGGGGTGGCCTTCGCCTCACGCGGCTGCTGGGGCTGGTAGTACAGCAGCCGGAGGGCCTGGTCGTCGGCGGCGCTGAGCCAGGCGCTCATCCGGTCCTTGACGACGTTGAACACCCGCTCGGCGTACACCGCGGCCTGCCCGCGGTCGGCGGCCGTCAGGTTGGGGTCGGCGCTCTGCGAGACGGAGACGAGGAGCGGCACGAGCTGGGCCGCCCCGAGCATCGACTGGGCGTCCACATAGTTGTTGCCGTCCGGCAGCAGGTTCGCCAGGTCGAACGTGCCGTCAGTCCGGCCGGCCACGCTCACCCCCCGCAGGAAGGGTTTGAGGTAGCTGTTCCACAGGGTCGAGTAGTAGCCGTTGGCGTCCGGGACCGGGGCGACCAGCGGCAGGGTGCCGCGGTGGGTCAGCACGGTCGTGAAGACCGGCCCGTCGAAGACCTTGAGCGTCCCCTTCGACGACTCGTAGGTGTACGTCGTCAGCGGGGTGGCCGTGGGAAGGTTGCCGGTCTGGTGCGGGTACAGGGCCTGGAGCGGCTGGTTGGGGAGCAGGTCGCCGCCGGACTCCATCACCTGCGTTTGCAGCCGGAACGTGGTCGTCACCCGGCTGGTGGCCTCGTCGTAGCTGAACGCCGAGGTCGAGCCGGTGACGAACGAGTAGGCCCGCTGCCGGTAGGCGTTGAACGAGGCGGACGTGTTGTCCGGCAGGACGGCGACCGAGAAGTAGTTGGCGGCGGCCGTCAGGGTCGCGGTCAGGGTGCCGTTGTCGAGCGTCCAGGCCACGCCGGACGGCAGGTACAGGCCGTAGTCGTTGGAGATGGTCAGCGGGACGAGCTTCGGCGAGCCGTCGGGGTTGGTCGCCCCGGTCGGGTCGAACTCCTGGACGGTGTAGCTGAACCGGAGGTGGACGGCCCCGGTGCCGGTGGTGACCGGGTTACCGGACCCGTCGAACGCGCTCACCGTGGTCGTCTTCTTCGGGTCGGCGGTGACGAGCTGGATCGGCGTGCCGGCGGCCGGCACGCTGCTGGCCGTGAGGTAGGCGAACGGCAGCCCGCGGCCGAGCGTCGCCTGGAGTTGCCCGGCCCAGTCGAGCGTCACCGTCCAGTCGGAGTACCGCAGCACCTTGGCGTCGGCCTGCACCCCGGCCAGCCCGACCGAGAAGTCCTGGTACAGCCGCGAGTCGTTCAGGTACGACCCGGCGTAGCGGTACGCGTACGCCCCGGCCCCGGGGTAGCGGGGGTCGACGAGCGACCGCGGCTGGCCGGGCGGGAGCAGGGCCGCGTTGTCCAGGTACTGCGTGGTCGGCTGGACGAACCGGGTGGTCAGGTAGCCGAGGCCGAGGCCGGCGAAGGTGCCGGCCGGGTTGGTCATGGCGGTCAGCGGGTCGGCGAACAGCGGGAACAACACGTTGCCGTTCGAGTCGCGGTCCGGGTTGTTCGGGTCGACGGTGCGGGGGAACATGACCGACGACCACCAGTCGTTCGACTGCGGCACCTGGTCGAACCCGGCGGCGACGTTCGGCTGGACCATCGCCGGCGGAGACGTGGCCCCGGGCTGTTGCTGCGCCGACGGCGGGAAGAAGAGTTGGCTGACCGGCTTCGGGTTGCCGCCCGCGTCCTTGCCGTAGACGGGGAAGGCGGCCGCGGTGTCGAAGTCGTTGGTGTACGACCCGAGGCCGACCGGCACCACGCTCGGGCCGGCGGCCGGGGTTGCGGCCGGCGCGGCGGACGGCGACGAGCGGAACCCCGGCGAGACGGTGAACGGGTCGGACAGGACCGAGACGGCCCCGTAGGCGAACAGCGCCCGGATCTTGAACTGCGTGGCCGCGGCCAGCCCCCGGTCGAGCCTCACCGACCAACTGGCGGCCCCGCTCACCGGGTTGACGCCGAGCGGGGTGCCGACCAGGTACGGGCCGTTCACGAGCGGGTTGCCGTTCGTGTCGGCCAGGTAGACGTTGATCGGCCCGAGGCCGGTGTCGTAGGCGGTGGCCGGCTGGCCGGCGGCGCTGAGTTGGACGGTGAACGCGATCTGGCCGCCGGTGACGGCCGGCTGGGTGGTGAAGGCGATCGTCGGGAACACGCCCGGGGCGGATGCCGGGGTGTCGGCGACGTTGAAGGGCAGCACGGCCGGGGTCGGCAGCCCGGGGGCGGACGCCTGGACGGCGTACCCGACCACCCCGGGCTGGACCTTCTTCACGTAGACCCCGTCGAAGAACGCCAGCCCGTTGACGGTCGCCAGGCTGGTCGTCCCCTGGAGGGTGCCGCCGTCGGGGCTGCTGGTGAGGGCGAGGCTGATCGTCTTCTGGTCATTCGGGGCGACGATGACGTTGCCGACCCGGTCGGTCAGGGCCACCGTGATCGGCTTGACCGGGTAGCCGTTGAACCCCTGGCCGGTGGCCTCGACCCGCATGTCCGACCCGGACTGGGTCGGCTGGGCGATGGCGACCAGCTTCGCCGGCGCCCCGACCGCGACCGTGAACGTTGCCGAGCTGACCCCCGCGAACGCCAGGTCCCGGGTGCCGAGGGCGAGCTGGTAGTTCACGCCCGCCGGGTTGATGTAGAGCTGGGGGAAGGTGGCCACGCCGTTGACGGCCGTGGCCGTGACGTACCCGAAGAGGGTCGAGGGGTCGCCGGCGGTGGGGCCGTTGCCGATGAACGTCGGCTGGCTGTGGGCGCCGTTCTGGAGGACGCCGAGGGCCACCACGGTGGTGTTGTCGGCGGTGGCCACGTTGTTGTTCGCGTCCACCACCTGCACCCGGAGCGGCTGGCCGCCGGCGGTCAGGTAGCTCCCGGCGACGACGTTGTCCGGCTGCTGGGCGAGCCGGAGGGACTGCGACGCCCCGGGGGCGAGGGTGATCTTCGGCCCGGTGAAGATGCCGAACGGGAGGGTGGTGAACTGGGCCTGGAGCTGGATCGCCGACGAGTTCGCGTCGAGGGTGACCCCGTAGGCGTACAGGTCGTCGAACGTGGCCACCCCGGCGACGGCGGTGGCGGTCGTCGGGCCGAGCAGGAGGCCGGTCGGCTGGAGGGTGACGCGGGTGGTGTTGTCGCTGGTCAGCCGGTGGCCGTTGCCGTCGAGCACCTCGACCTGCACCGGCGGCAGCTTGCCGCGGACCGGAACCGGGTTGGGGAAGGTGGTGAGGACGTTCAGCTTGGCCGGCGCGGCAGGCAGGACGTTGAACGGGGCGGTGGCCGTCTGGCTCAGCCCCGATGCCGTCGCGGTCAGGGTGTAGCCGTCGCCGGCGTTGGGGATGACGAGCGAGTTGTAGACCGCCAGCCCGTTCACCGGGGTGACGGCGAGCTGGCCGCCGAGGGTCGAGTTGCCCGGGTTACTGCCGAGGGCGACCGTCACCGGCCCCGGGCTGCTGGCGGTCGGGTTGCCGAAGGCGTCGATCACCCGGACGGTGACGCCGACGAAGGCGTATGGCGGGACGCTGCCGAGGGTGTTGAGCGGCAGGTTGGCGACGGCGTAGGTCGGCGGCGCCTCGAACCGCAGCCCGGCGGCGGCCGCGGCCGTCACCGCGAACGGCGGTGACACCTCGTGCCGGAGGTTCCGGGCGGCGGTGACGGCCCCGAGGGCGTAGCCGGTCCCGGCCCGGTCGATGCGGATGCCGGAGAAGGTCGCCACGCCGGCGGAAACAGTCGCGGTGGGCGGCGCGGTCAGTGGTTGGCCGGTGGCGTCGACGAACCGCCCGCCGTTGGGGTTGTGGGCGAGCGTCAGCGTCACGACCGTGGCGTTGTCGGTCGGGTCCACGGCGCCGTCGGTCTTGAGCACCTGGACGGAGATCGGCCCGAGGTTGGCCCCGGCGGTGGCGGTGGTGATCGGCGTGGCGATGTGCAGGTAGCCGGCCCCGGCGTTGAGGGCGAACGGCGGGGACACGACCGCCGTGTCGCCGGGCGACGAGGCCACCAGCGTGACCCCCTGGGCCGGGTCGCCGCCGTACAGGTACAGGTCGTCGAAGGTGACCGAGCCGTTGGTGATGGCGCGGGTGACGGTGCCGCCGAGCAGCGACCCGCCCGGGTTGTCGGCGACGGCCAATGTGACCGTCGCCGACCCGCCGGAGACGGACACCACCACCGGCCCGAGTGGGGCGTTCAGGGTGGCCGTCTGCGGCGGTGGCGTGCTGAACGTCAATTGTGCGAGCAGAGCGCGGTCTTCGAGCGACTCAACCGACAGCCGGCGGCGGGAGCGGGGCATCAGGGTCACTCCAGGTCAAGCGGGGGCGTCCGGCGCTCATTGGTTTGGTTCGGCAACATGCACACCCTGCGGCCGAACCAATCAATTCTGTCTAACTGATAATCGTTCGATACCGACTTAGCCGACCAGCACCCCGGACAGGTCGCCGGCGAACACGTCGAGGTCGAACAGCTCGGCCGGCGGCGCGGCCGGGCTCGCCCCGAGCCGGAACGCCCGCACCTCGCCGCGGTCGCCGGACCCGACCACCACCGCCGCCGGCCGGTCGG
>JAIEQO010000135.1 GCA_019747655.1 Gemmataceae bacterium
CGCTCGCCTTCGGGGCGCCCGGGCCCCCGCCCGCGGCTGCGATGAAGCAGGCCGAGCCCCCCGGGGCCGCCGGCCGGGCGGTGATGGGCGACGGAGACAAGTCGAAGGCCGACGGCCCGCCGAAGGCCGGGAAGGTCGACTCGTTCGCCAGGAAAACGCCGCTGGCGGACCAGGAGAACTCGCCGCGGATGGGGGCGGCTCCGAACGCCGAGAAGAAGAAAACGCTTGACGAGGCGGCCGGGGTGCCGACCGCCCCTGCCGACGGGGCCGCCGAGCGGTTCGCCCGGATGCCGGAGCCGGGCGGCCGACCCGGCGAACCGAAGGGCGGGACCGCCGAGGATAAGCCGGCCGACGGGCTCCGCGGCGGGGTCATCGCACCAACTCCGCAGACCGGGGCCACGCCGCTGCGGGGGGCCCTCGGCCGGGCGGTCGTGCCCCCGGCTCAGCCGTCCACGCTCGCCGAGCAGCCGCCGGCCGACGCCCCCGAAGCCCACGCCCGGCTGTTCGCCGCCGAGCCGGCGGTCCCGCCCCCGGTGGCCGTCCACCTCGGGTCAATGCGGCCGCAGTGGCTGGCCGGCCAGGACGGCGCCGACGCCCTGTTCCTGGTCCGGGCCGTCCGGGCCGGGCCGAAGGTATCGTACCAGGGCGTCCTCCTCGACTGGGACCGGCTCAAGCCGTTGCTGCTGGACGAGGTCAAGGACCTGTTCCCGGCCGCCGACCTCGTGCCGGTCAAGGACCCGGCCGGGGTTTCCCCGGACCGGGCCATGACCGCCCTGCCGGTCCAGCTCGACCCCGGGTTGGAGCCGGAGCCGGCCCCACCCGGGTGGACGCCATTGCGGTTCGGCCTGGTCCTGGCCTGGGTGGCGGCCCTGATCGCCGTCGGGGCCGTCGGGCTGGCCGGGTGGTCGCTCATCGACCTGTCCGAGCGCCGCATCCGGTTCGTGTCGGCGGTGACTCATGAGCTGCGGACCCCCCTCACCTCGCTCCGGCTGTACCTCGACCTGCTCCTGAGCGGGATGGTGACCGACGAGGCCAAGCGGACCGAGTACCTGGCCACCCTGAACGCCGAGTCCGACCGGCTGCACCGGCTGATCGACAACGTCCTGGACTTCGCCCGGCTCGAACGCCGGCGTGCCGGGCACGCCCTCCGGCCGGTCCCGGTGGCCGACCTGCTCGGGCAAATCCGCCAGACCTGGGGGGACCGGTGCGGGACCGACGGCAAGGACCTCGTCGTCGTCTCGACCCTGCCGCCGGCGGCCGCCGCCTGCACCGACCCGGACCTGTTCGGGCAGATCGTCGGCAACCTGGTGGACAACGCCCGGAAGTACAGCCGGGGTGCCTCCGACCCCCGCATCTGGGTGTGGGCCAAGCCGGCCGGGCGGAAGCGGGTGGCCGTCGAGGTCGAGGACCGGGGGCCGGGGGTGCCGCCGCGGGAGCGGGGGTTGGTGTTCCGGCCGTTCCGGCGGGGTGAGGGGGCCGACACCACCGCCGGCGGTGCCGGGCTGGGCCTGGCCCTGGCGAAGCAGTGGGCCGAGGCGGTCGGCGGCCGGTTGACGTATCGCCCGGCCGACGGGGGGGTTGGGGCGTGCTTCCGGCTCGAACTGCCGGCCGCGTGAGACCACCCCCTCCCCCCCTGTTTTTGCACTGGCACCGGTTGTCGACGGAAACCGATACCCGGTAACAGCTTCCGCCTGATCGTGGTGGCTGCTCTGTGCGGCCATCCGGTCACGGTCGGCGTCGGCTTTCGCCATAACTCGTTGTTAATTCATGACTTGCTTCTCCGCCTCACCGTTGCCGGATACGGCAACGGACGCTCCCGTCCGCTGCCAGCAGCCGTCGGCCCGACTGCAGAAAGTATACACTATATCATATACTGATCAAGTGTTAACTCAATTTGCCGGGTGGCAGTCGACGTGTCTGGTTGGGCGCGTCGGGCCGGCCACCGGTCGACCCATGCCGCCGGTGTTTCATTCCCTGCTCGGTGCGGAACCCGCGCGGCGCGGCACCCCGAGCAGGTACGGGATCGGGACCGGCGACCCGGCCGGCGCGCGACGCCCGGGGGAGTAGCCCGCGACCCCACGAGGGAGTCTGCCCGGCCGACGATAAGACCAGAGCCTGCGTCCGGCTTGAACACCCGACGGGGGTGAGACGCCGAGGGCGGAAAAATCGAGAGTGGGGGGGTTGACCGCGTCGGAACTCCGGTTTAGCATCACACCAGCCTATCCGATACCGGCGTTCGCGGGGGTGACCCGATGACCCGTCGCCGGCTGACGCTGATCTTGCTCGCCGCCACCGGTTGCGTGACAGCCGGAGCAACCTTCTTCCTCGGGGGGGGGGGGGGTTACTAACCCGCGATTCGGGTACACCGACGCCCGCGGTGTCCGACCAGATCGTTGTTCTCGGCCCCTCGGTCATCGAGCTCGACCGGTCCGACCGGACGACACCGGTGGAGGCCGTGTTCACGCTCAAGAACACGACCTCGACCGACGCGGCCATTCTCGGGGCCCAGTCGAACTGCTCGTGTAGCGGCGTCGAGCTCGACCGCAAGACGCTCGGCCCCGGCGAGACGATGGCCGTCCGGCTCCGGGTCACGTCGTTCGACAGCCAGAGCCCCCGTTACTCACAGGGCGTGGTGGTCCGGACGAGCCTCGGGGATGTCCCCCTGGAAGTCCGCGGCCGGTTGCCGGAGACGCGGCACGTCCTCCACCGGCCGACGGTTCTCGCTCTGTACTGGTCCCGCGACCGGGCCGAGTGGGCGGACAACGCGCGGGAGGTCGTCCTGCGGGTACCGGCCCACTGCGGCACACCCGCCGAGCGGATCGACGGCCAGACGGACTTGCCGGGGGTCGAGTTGGCGGTCGAGGAGACGGCGAACGGGGACGCCGATGTCCGCGAGTTCCGGGTCCGCATCCTGACCCGTGCGGGCGTGGCCTGCCGGCCGCCGGCCGAGCCGTCGCTCACGATCCGGACCGGGTGCGACCCGGTCGTGATCCCGGTCAAGCTGTTCGAGCGGTGAACGTCGCCCGACGTGTCGGGAGGGATCGCATGGGAATCCGTCATCGGGCGGTCGGCCGGCTTGCGGCCTCCGCGCTTGCCCTCGGGCTGGCGTGGGCGGCCGGGCCGGCCACCGGGCAGGAGCTGTCGGGCCCGGAGGTGGCCAAGCGGTTCATCGCCCGGCAGTACGAGATGACGCCGGTCACGGGCGAGTTCGTGATCGAAACGGCGGTCCGGCCGGACCCCGAACGGCGGGCCAAGATGGTCGCGTCCGGCTGGCGGCCCTCCCCGGACAACCGCGTCCTCAAGTGCCGGTGGGCCTTCGACCGCGACCGGGAGGTGCTGGACATGCTTCCCGGCAGCTCCGGCGTCTTCAGCCGGCTTTACATCGGCCCCGACGGGCTGGTCGAGGGGGACTCGGAGAAGCAGTACAACCTGGACAAGGTGCGGACCGTGGCCGTCGTACGGCCCGGCAGCTTCTTCTTTCTGAACGGGCGAAACGACCGCTGGGAGACGGTGCTCACCGGCCCGGACGCCAAACTCTCGGCCGCCCGGGTCGGCGAGACGACGGTCCTGACGGCCGACCAGGGAGGGCTGCGGTACGAGTTAACCCTGGAGAGCGACTCCCTCCTCCTCCGCTCAGTCCGCGGTTCTGCGGGCGGTAAGGAGATCTACGCCGTCGACATCCACTCCTACGCGCGGGACCCCGAGGGGCGGAAAGCCTTCCCGAAAGAAGCCACCCTCCGGGTCATGAACCCGAAGAACGCGCAGTTCGGCCGGCAGGAGCAGTTGAAGGCCCTTTCGGTCGACTTCCCGAAGGGCCGCGTAACCGGCGGGGCGTTCGCCCTCACCATCCCGCCCGGGGCGGCCGTGGCCGACCGGCTACTCGACCGAGCGATCCTGACCGATAAACCGACCGACGCGGCCTCACTCCTTGCCAACCCGTCCCAGGCGAAGTCGCAACCGTTCGCCCAGGACTTGCCCGGCCTCGCGGTCGAGACCGAGCCCGAGGTGCCGTACGATCCCAACGGCTGGCTGACCTGGTACTGGACCGCCGCTCTGTCAGTGGTCGCCGCCGTCGCGGCCTACGCCGCCGTGCGGTACCTGGTAGCGAAGCGTCGGACCGCGGCCTGAGCCCCGGCGGCGGTGCGTCGCCCGTGTTCCCACTAACGGAGGACCTCCGGTGTCCGGATCCCGCAGCGTCCCGCTCCTGGCGGCCATCGCCTGCGGCCTCGTGCCGCTGACCGCGAAGTACCACGCGGCCCGGGCCTTCCCCATCCCCATGGGCGGCCCGTGTACGCTGGTCGTGACCGGGTGCATCGCCCCGAACCCGACCGCGGGCGGGTGCTACGTCCCGGGGGCGTTCAGCGGATCGAGTTGCGAGGTCGTCACCCTACTCAACGTCCACATCTGCTCCTTCGGGACCGGGAGTTGTACGCTCCGCTCGTCCGCCGACTGCGCCCGGATCAACGGGTTCATCGGGATGAACACATGCCAGAACGGCGCCTGCGTCGGCGGGGTCGAAGCGGCCGACAGTCCGTACTACAGGTCCCGACCGACGTGCGCGAGCTGAGCGGAGCGGCATCCCGCGCGGCACCGACCTGATCGAGGGACCCCGTCATGTCGGCGAAGAACCGCGCCCTGTCGGCCGGCGTCTCCCTGATCGAGTTGCTGGTCGTGCTGGCGGTCATCGCCGTCCTGGTCGGCCTGCTCCTGACGGGCGTGCAAGCCGCCCGCCAGGCGGCCGCACGGGCCAAGTGCGCGAACACCGTCCGCCAACTCGCCCTCGGCCTCCACCTCTACCACGACGGCCACGACCGCCTCCCGCCCGGGGTGGTCGGCCCGCGGCAGCGGGCGTACCGCTTTATGAACTGGGGGGCACAAATCCTCCCGTACCTCGAGCAGCAGGCCCGGTGGGACGAGGCGGTGCGGGCGTACAGGACCAGCCCGAACTTCTTCGGCCCGCCTGCCCACCCGGGGTTTTCCTCCCCCAACCGGGCGTTCGCCTGCCCGACCGACGGCCGGGTCGATGTCGCCCAGCAATACTCCACCCTGTCTATCGGTCTGACCAGCTACCTAGGTGTGTCCGGTGCCGACCAGTTCAGCCCGTCCGGCATGCTCTATCGGGACTCGGCCGTCCGGCTGATCGATGTCACCGACGGCACCAGCTCGACCCTCCTGCTCGGGGAGCGGCCCCCGTCCCCGGACTTCCAATTCGGGTGGTGGTACGCCGCGCCGGGGCAGAACCAGAGCGGCTCGGGGGACGGGGTGCTGGGCGTGACCGAGATCAACGAGCACGAGCGAGCCCCGGCGGTCCCCGGCTGCCCGCGGGGGCCTTACGACTACCGCCCCGGGAACCCGCGGTCCCGGTGTTCGGCGTTCCGCTTCTGGAGCCTGCACGCCGGCGGGGCGAACTTCGCGTTCGCCGACGGGGCGGTCCGGTTCGTCCGGTACGAGGCCGCCTCGGTGATGCCGGCCCTGGCCACCCGGGCCGGGGCCGAAGTGGCGGCGGTGCCGGACTGACCGGGTCCACCGCGGCGCGACCATGACCCGCCGGGCCTCGAACCCTCCTCGAACGGACACACCCGGCGGATCACGTCATCGACAGGTCAGGCAGGCGGTTCCTCGCTGTCCTCGGTGGAGTCGGTCGCGGTGCGCCAGCAGCGGGGGTCGCCGCCGTGCCCCGGTATCCGGCCGCTAGAACTTCAGGTCGTGGCTCCGGGCGAGCAGCTCGAGGTCCGCCACCAGGGCCGCGGCCGTCGGGAAGCGGTCGTCCCGGTAGCGGGCGAGCAGTCGCATCACGGTCCCGTCGAACTCCGGCGGCACCTTGTCGTAAACGGAACTCGGGCGGGGCGGCCGGCCCTTGCGGACCCCCTTCGGGGTTTCCGCCGCGGCCGGGGGCCGGCCGGTGAGGAGGGCGTACGCCACCGCCCCCACCGCGTACAGGTCGGCCAGGTGGTCCGCGACCGCCCCGGGCTCGGCCTGCTCCGGGGCGAGGTAGGGCAGGTCGGCGAGCCGCTTCTGCTCCCGCACGGACCGCTGCAACCGGCTCCCCTCCAGCGCCCGGGCCAGCCGCAGGTCGGCCAGCTTGGTGGTCCGGTCGGCCGCCCGGAGCAGGACGTTTTGCGGCGTGATGTTCCCGTGGACCACCCCCTGCTGGTGCAGCCAGTCGAGCAGGCGGGCGAGGTGAATCGTGACGCGGGCGGCCCGGGTCCAGCTCGGCTTCTCGCCCCCCGCGACGGCGGCGATCAGCCCGGCCGCGGACTCCCCCGCCACGAACTCCCGCGCGATCCAGAAGTGCCCGCCGCTCTTGCCGGCCCCGAGCGGGACCACGAGGTTGGGGTGGCGGAGCTGCTGGACGGCCTTGAACTCGCGGACCACCCGCTCCAGTTCGGCGGGCGAGGCGGGGAAGCCGGCGGGAAAGACCTTCAGCGCGACCGCCTGGCCGGTCTTCTGGTCCGCCGCCTGGTAGACCACGCCGGAAAGCCCGCGGCCGAGCAGCTCCCCGACCTCGTAATGCCCGAGCGTCTGCCCCGTCAGCCCGTCGAGGGTGTCGTCCTCGACCGGTTCGACATCGGGGGCCTCCGGCTCCTCCGGCTCCTCCGGCTCGGCCCACGTCGCCGCACCGTCGCCCCGTTCCGACGGCTTCTCCCCGGACTCCGGCACGCGGAAGACGCCACTCTTGCTGCTCGCCGGCCCCTCCGACGGCCCGTGCGGCATCCGAACCCGCGGCCGCTCCTCGCCCAGCCAGGGGTCGGCCGCCGCCGGCACCGCCTCGTCGTCGAACGGCCCGACTTCCAGCTTGAGGTGCGAGTTGCCGATGCGGAGGACGTTCCCGGGCCACAGCCGGGTCGGGCCGGCGGTCCGCTGGGCGTCGATCAACGTCCCGTTCGGTCCCTCGACGTGCGTGACGAGAACGGAGTGCGGGCCGATCTCGAGCGAGCAGTGGACGCGCATCACGTACAGGTCGTTCAGGCCGATGGTCGCGTGGCCCCGCTTGCCGAGCGTGACCGTGCCGGCGTCGGGCAGGCGGAACGACCGCCCCTGGTCGCCCCCGTCGACCACCTTGAGGCGTCTGGGGGCGGGAGGTGCGGGCGCGGTCGCGGGGGGCCGCGCCGGGGCACCCCCGGCGGCCTCCGGGCCGGCCTGGTCGAGGTCC
>JAIEQO010000997.1 GCA_019747655.1 Gemmataceae bacterium
GCCGACGAACTGGCCCTGGTGGTCGCCGGCGACCGGCGGACGCCCGACCTCGGCCGGGCCGGGGTCGCCCTGCTCCGCAAGATGCCGCACGCCGCCGCGGCCAACTTCCTCCCCCGGCTCGGCCACCCGGCCGAGGTCCGGGCCGGCCGCCACAGCCTCACCCCCGACGCCGCCCTCGAACTCGCCTTCCTCCGCCTCCGCGAGCCGGTCCTGGCCGAGTCCGACGCGGTCGGGCTGGCCCTTCCCGCGTACCTGTCCCCCACCCAGGTGGCGAAGGCAGCGGCCGCCGCCGGACGGGCCAAGCTCGCCCTGAAGGGGACGGCCGCCGCCCCGGTCGCCGTCGCCGCCCACCGGGCCGCGCTGTTGCTCGACCGCCCGCCCCCGGCCGACCTCCCCCGGACCGATGGCCGGGTCATCCCGATCCGCCCGCACGGCGGGCCGGCCGCCGTGGTGGTCGTCGAGGCCGACGCCTGCGCCCTGTCGGCCGCGGTCGTCGGGGTGGACCGGGACGAGGCCCGGCTCTTGGCCACCGAGCACTGGCCCAAGCTCGGGCTCAAGGTTTGGTTCGACAAATTACTCGACGCCCTCGCCGACCGGTGCGTCCGGCTCTGCCGGCGGGACCCGCGGGACTCGGCCGACGCCGAGCAGGCCCTGTTCGAGCAACTCCCCGACGCGATGGACCGGGCCCGGGCCGGGCTGCGGGTCAGCCTGACCGTCCGGACCGCGGCCTGGTATCAGGACCTGGTCCAGCCGGCCGACGAGTTCGACGGGAACTGCCCCGCCCTGGCCCGGGCGGCGGCCGAGGCGGTGCGGGCGTTCGTGGCCGACGCCGGGCTGCCGGTCCCGCCCCGGGCGGTCTGGCTGTCGCACCCGGCCGGCCGGCTGCCGGGGCTGGCCCGGGCGGTCTACCAGAACTCCCCCGAGGGGACCGCGGTGGAGGTGCTGCCGCCGTCGGCCGCCGCCCACGCGGCCGCCGCCCTCGTCCCCCGGTGGCTGGCCGGCGAGTTGCCGAAGACGCATCTGGACGCGGCCATCCGGCTCGATTTCTCCGGGGCGAGCGGGGGCCGTGAGGCCCCTGATGCCGCCGGCACCCGGTCCGGTTCCCGGTCAGGGGGCTGACGCCCCCCGCTCGCCAGGAGGCCGCCATGCGCGTCCGCCACAAGCCGCCGAACTTCGTCAGCATGTGGATGCTGGACGTGTTCTGCTGCGCCCTCGGGTGCGTGACACTGCTCTGGCTGCTCAACACCCGCCAGGCCGGCGACCAGACGGCCGCGGCCAGGTCGGCGCTCACCGACCTGACCCAGGCCCGGGCCGACCTCAAGGTCGCCCTCACCACCCTCGACTCGACCAAGCTCCGGCTCACCTCCGAGGTGCAGGAGCTGACGACCCAGCTCGCGGCCGTCCGGACCGAGCAGGACGACACCGCCCGGCGGCTCGGGATCGCCCGGGACGAGGCCAAGTCGGCCCAGGCCCAGCTCGACGCCACCAAGACGGCGCTGAACGCGGCCGAGGCCCGGGTCGACGCGACGGCGAAGGAGCTGGCCCTGGCCCGGGAGAAGACCGAGGACGCCGACGAGGTGTTGCGAAAGAAGTCGAAGGAGGCCGACGCCCTGGCCAAGAAGGCGGCGGCCGCCGCCGTGACCACCGCCGAGCTGCAGCGGCTCGTCCGCCGCAAGGACGACGAGCTGGCCGCCGCCCGGACGACGGCCGCCGACCTCCAGGCCCAGCTCGACGACCTGGACGCCCGGCTGGCCGCGTCCGAGAAGGACACCGCGGCCGCGTCGAAGGCGGCGAAGGCGGCGTCCGCCCGGGCGGCCGACGAGCTGGCCGCCGCGAAGGCCGCCGGGGAGAAGTCGGCCACCGACCTGTCGGCCGTCCAGGGATTGGTCAAGGACCTCAAGGCCAAGCTGGACGAGTCGCGGGCCACCATCGTCGACCTCCAGGGGCAGAAGGCCAAGCTGGCCGACAAGGTGGACCGGATGGACAAGGAGGTCGAGAGCCGGTTCGCCGGGATCACCGTGACCGGCAAGTCGGTCGTCTTCCTGGTCGACATGTCGGGCAGCATGTACAAGCTCGACTCGGGCACCGCCGCCCCGGGGAAGTGGCCGGTGGTGTGCGAGACGGTGGCCAAGGTGATGCGGACGATCCCGAACCTGGAGCGGTATCAGGTGGTGGTCTTCTCCCGCCAGGCCCGGTGGCTGTTCGGGGCCGGCGAGTGGCAGCGGTACGAGGGGGAGAAGTCGGCGGCGGCGACGAAGGACGCCCTCCTGGCGGTCAAGCCGGAGGGCGACACGAATCTCTACTCGGCGTTCGACCTGGCGTTCGGGCTGCGGCCGAAGGGGCTGGACACGGTCTACCTGTTCTCCGACGGGCTGCCGACTAGCGGCCCGGGGCTGACGCCCGCCCAGGAGCAGAGCCTGGACGAGCAGAAGCGGGGCGAGCTGTTGGCCAAGCACCTGCGGGAGAAGCTGCGGGCCGGGTGGAACCGGGCGGGGGGCGGGGACCGGGTGAAGGTCCACGCCATCGGGTTCTTCTACGAGAGCCCGGACGTGGGGGCGTTCCTGTGGGCCCTGGCCCGGGAGAACGACGGCTCCTTCGTCGGCATGAGCCGGCCGTGACGGGCGGCCGGGTATGATGGCTCCGGAGGGCCCGCCATGCCGTCGCCGTTCCCGGGGATGGACCCGTACCTCGAGCACCCCTTCGTCTGGGAGGACGTCCACAACACGCTCATCCCGGCCCTGCGGGTCGCCCTCCAGCCGGAGGTTCGGCCGCTCGGGTACGTCGTCCGGATCGACCACCGGGTGTCCGTCCGCGAGGACGGGGGCGACGAGCTGGTCGGCCAGCCGGACGTGCTCGTCAGCCGGCCGAAGAAGCCGGCGGCCGGCCGCCGGCGGCCGGCGGGCGGGGCGGCCGTGGCGACCCCGGTGATCGCCGAACTCCCCCGCCGGCTCGAGACCGACCGGATCCCGTACCTCAAGGTAGTCGACCGGGAGGACGACCGGGTCGTGACGGTGATCGAGCTGCTCAGCCCGTCGAACAAGGAGTCGGGGAACGACCGGGTCGCCTTCCTGGACAAGCGGCGGGCCCTGCTCGCGTCGGACGCCAACTACGTCGAGATCGACCTCCTCCGGGGGTACGGGCGGCTGCCCTTCCGGTCGCTCCCGGCCGGCGCCTACTACGTGATGGCCAGCCGGCCGGCCGACCGGCCGAAGGTGCGGGTGTGGCCGTGGGGATTGCGGGACCCGATCCCGGTGGTCGCGGTGCCACTGCGGGCCGGGGAGCCGGAGCCGGCGCTCGACCTGCGGGGGGTGCTCGACCGGGTCTACGACGACGCCGGGTACGAGGACCACGTCTACCACCGAACCCCGGCCCCACGGCTGTCGGCGGCCGACGCGGCGTGGGCCCGGGGGGTGCTGTCCGGGGCCGGCATCAAGGCCGCCGGCTGACGGGGAAAGCCGATGGACATCCTGCGGGCTCACCACGTCGCCGTCATCTGCTCGGACTACGGGCGGTCGCGGCGGTTCTACACCGAGGTCCTCGGCCTCGCGGTCGTGGCCGAGACCTACCGGGCCGCCCGGGACTCGTACAAGCTCGACCTGCGGCTGCCCGACGGCACCCAGGTCGAACTCTTCTCCTTCCCGAACCCGCCGAAGCGGCCGAGCTACCCCGAGGCGTGCGGGCTGCGGCACCTGGCGTTCGAGGTCGCGGATGTCGACGCCGCGGTGGCCGACCTCGCCCGCCACGGCGTCACCGCCGAGCCGGTCCGGGTGGACGAGCACACCGGCAAGCGGTTCACCTTCTTCGCCGACCCGGACGGGCTGCCGCTCGAACTCTACGAGCGGTGATAACACCCGGAGTGCCCCCGGGCCTGGTCACATTCCTGGGACCGCGGCCGTCCCGGCCGCCCTTCATGCGTGAATCGAAGAGCGGCCGGGACGGCCGCGGTCCCGGGGGCCGCCGGCCCGGCGAAGGCCCCGGACACACCCCCAAACTTCCCGCCTTACCACCCGGCCCGCCCACCCCCTCCAACCCTCCCGGTCGGGCCGCGCCGGCGTGCGAAGTCGGGCCCGGAATGCCCCGGCTCGGCCCGGCGGTTGCGTTCGTCATTGGCGGCGGAGACGACTCCGCGCCGAACCCGAACGAGGACCGCACATGACCCGATACCCCATCGCCCTGCTGGCCCTGACCGCCGCCGGCCCGGCCCTCGCCCAGCCCCCCGGGCTGATGCGGGAGCCGCCCCGCGAGCGGCTCCGCGACCGCCTCGCCCCGGCCCCGACCGAGACCCTGGCCGACGCCACCGCCGTCCTCGCCGACCTGTCCAAAATCCCGGCCAAGGGCATCCCCCCGGCCCTGCTCGCCGACGCCCGCGGGGTGGCCGTCGTCCCCCGGGTGGTGAAGGCCGGGTTCGTGGTCGCCGGGCAGGGCGGGCACGGGCTCGTCATCGCCCGGGCCGCCGACGGGACCTGGGGCGACCCGGTGTTCGTCAACCTCGGCGGCGGCGGGGTCGGGTTCCAGGCCGGGGTCGAGGCGACCGACGTGGTCCTGGTGTTCCGCGACCGCAAGAGCCTGGACCGGCTGTTCGACGGCCGGGGCAAGCTGACCCTCGGGGCCGACGCCGGGGTGGCGGCCGGGCCGGTCGGGCGGCGGGCGCAGGCGGCCACCGACGCCAAGCTCGAGGCCGAGATCGTGTCCTACTCGCGGAGCCGGGGGCTGTTCGCCGGGGTCGCCCTGGACGGGGCGGTGGTCCGGCCGGACGCCCGGTCGAACGCCCTGTTCAAGGCCGACACCCGGCCGGAGGTGGCCAAGCAGGTCGAGGGGCTGAAGGCCGTGCTCGACCTGATGAGCCGGGAGGCCCCGGCGACTGCACCGCCGGCCACCGTCCCGGCGGCGATGCCGGGCCGGCCGTGACGCCGGGGCGGGGGTCACTTCGGGGCCGGGGCCGGTGGGGCGGCCAGGGTCGCCTCGGCCTCGCGGCGGAGGTCGTCGGTGCCGTCGAAAAGCGGGTGGCCGGAACCGGCATGGGCGAGCAGGGCCGGGGCGAGGTCGGCGAGCCGGGCCCGGGCGAGGTCGGCCTCCCCGAGCCGGTGGTGGGCCATCGCCCGGAACGCGAGGTTGGTCGGGTGGTCGTGGGTGGCCGGGTCGGCGGCCAGCCCCGCCCACGGGGACAGGAGCACCGGCCCGACCACCCGGCGGGCGGACTCGCCGAGCCGGTAGAGGGCGGACGCCTCGGCCAGCGCCCGGACCGCCTCCCGGTCCCGCCCGGCCCGGTACAGGGCCATCCCGAGGGCGGAGGCCGCCTCCCAGTTGTCCGGGTCGGCCCGGCGGGCGGCCTCGGCCAGCCGGACCGCCGCCCGGTACTTCTCCGCCGGCTCTCCGGGCTTGTCGGCCCAACCCCGGGCGAACGCCCCGACGTCGGCCTTCGCGGCCAGGTAGTCGTCGGCCGCGGCGGACCACCGGCCGAGCCGGGCGTTTAAATTGCCCCGCCGGTCGTACCACTCGGGCTTCGGCTCGGCGGCGACCAGCCGGTCCAGGAGTGGGAAGGCTTTGGCGTCGTCCGCCTCGACCTGCTTGTACCGCCGCTTGAGCCAGTACCAGCGGTCCGTCGCCACCCGGCCGGGGAACGGGAAATCGGGCAGCGGCGGCGGGGTCGCGGCCAGTTCCGCCCGGTGCCGCTCCCAGGTCGGCTCGTCCCACGGGACGAACGCCTCGTCCGCCCCCAGCCCGCCGCACACCACCACCTGCACCCAGCGCTCCAGCAGGTCGGCCGGGACCGCCGCGTTCGGGACCGGGACGTAGCGGGCCGGTAGGGACATCCCGTCCGCGGCGGGGTGGGCCGCGTACCCGCCCGGCACCGGCGACACCGCGGTCGAGGTCCACCCGTCGTAGACGACGAGGTCCTTCTCGGCCGTCAGGTCGATGAGGTTGCGGGGGACCGCCAGCCAGCGGCCGCCCCGGGCGAACGCGGCGGCCCCGGGGTGGTACCGGCGGCCCGGCCCGGGGAGTTCCACCCGGCCGGTGTCGAGCCGGACCAGCCGCCGGCCGTCGGTCGCCGTCCGGGCGGCCGGGTCGACCACGACGTCCCACCCGCTGACCGGGGCCTGGGCGACGAGGCCGGACGGCCGGACCACGGCCACCGCCTCGCCGGAGCGGATGACCGCCTCGTCCTCGCCCAGGAACAGGGTCGGGGTGATGGGGCCGGCGGCGGGGCTGCGGTCCCAGCGGAGCGGCGGGCCGAGCGGCCGCCCCGACCCGGCGTCCCACCACCGCACCGTCCCGCCGTTCTCCCGGTCGGACACGGTCACCAGCCGCCGGCCGGACGGGGAGAACGCCGCCTCGGCGACCGGGCCGTCGTGCGGCAACTCGGCCAGCAGCCGGCCGTCGGCGGCCGACCAGACCCGGGCCGGGCCGCCTCGCCGCCCGCTCGTCACCACCGCCCTGCCGTCCGGGGCGAAGGCCACGTCCACGGGCCCGGCGTGTCCGTCGAGCCGGCCGACGAACCGGCCCTCGGTCACATCCCATAACCACACCGGGTTGGGCCCGCGCGGGTCGGGCTCGCTCGGGTGCGCGACCCGGCGGACGGCCAGCCGGTCCGGGCCGAGGTCGGCAGCCGTGGTGTGCCAGGGGAAGGGGAGGGGCCCGGCCCGGAGCCGGAGGCGGCCGGTCGGGACGTCCCAGACGCGGACCACCCCGTCGGCCGAGAGGGTGTAGGCGAGCCGCCCGTCGGGCCCGAAGCCGACCCGCCCGTCCCGCTCGTCCCCCTCCCGCAGCCCCGCCACCCGGCGGCCGGAGGGGAACTCGTACACGCCCAGCCCCCCGTTGTCGGCGTGAGCGATGACGTACCGGCCGTCCGGGCTGGCGGTGTGCCCGGTGAGCCGGTCGTCCAGCGGCGCCACCCCCTGGAGGTCGTAGACCAGCCGGGCGGTGATGTACTCGCGGAGGTCGGCGGCGTGCGGCGGCAGGGTGCGGGCCAGCCGGGCCAGCAGGAGGTGCGCCCGCCGGCCGTCGTCGCTGGCGTCCGAACTCATCCCGTCGTACAGGTCGATGGTCGTGCTGGCGGCCTGCCGCTCGGCCACCTTCCGCTGCTCGTCGGCCTCCCGCGTGGCGGCGTCGGCCTTGTCCCGCTCCTCCAGGGCGACCGCCTGCCCGGCCCGGGC
>JAIEQO010001029.1 GCA_019747655.1 Gemmataceae bacterium
GGAGTGCCAGCCCCGGGCCCTCACCCACAACCTGATGCTCCTCGCCGCTCATGGATAGAAGCTTTCAACAGAGCACGTTGGCCTCCCACCACTCGGACCACGGCGGGACGCTCTGCGGCTCGGCCACAGCCCGTCGGAAGTACGCCGGGCACTCGTCCATGCTTCCCCCGCCTGACCGTTGACCGCCCGGTTCGCCCTCTGGTACTGTAGCGACATGAGCGCCATCACCGAACCCGCCCCCGCTCCGCTGCCGACCACCGTGGACCTCACGGGCTTGCCCGAGTTCGTCGTCCGGGAGGTGCTGCGGTACGTGAGCGAGGCCCGCCGCAACGCCACGCCGCCACCGGCCGCCGGCCCGGCATCTGCCCCGGCCGCCCCGCGGTTCGTGTCCGACCCGCGGCCCGGGCCGGAGGAGTTGCAACGCATCTTCCAACGGATCGCCTCCCGCCCGCCCGGTGGGAAGGTCCTCCCGCCCGACTTCTCCCGGGCCGACATCTACGACGAGCACGACTGATGTTCATCCTCGCGGACACCGGCATCCTGCTCCGGGCGGTCGACCCGGCCGACCCCCAGCATGCCGTCATCGAGCGGGCGGTTCGCGTCCTGATGGGGCGTGGCGACGTGCTCGCGGCCGCCCTTCAGAACCTGGCCGAGTTCTGGAACGTTTGTACCCGCCCGGCCACCTCCCGCGGCGGACTCGGGCTCGACCTCGCCGAGACCGAGAGCCGGTTGCAGGATGTCGAGTCGACCTTCTCGATCCTCGACGACCCGCCCGGGCTCTTCTACACCTGGCGTCGGCTCGTCGTCGCCCACGGGGTTATGGGCAAGCAGGTCCATGACGCCCGGCTGGCCGCACTCATGACGGCCACCCGCATCACCCACATCCTCACCCTCAACGGCCCCGACTTCGCCCGCTACCCCGGCGTCACCGCCCTCGACCCGGCCACGGTGTAGCCGCCGGCCTGTTGCTTCTCGGCCCGCATCCCGGATAATCGCCTCCACCCACCCCCCGGAGGCCCCTCCCCATGTCCCGGCTGCTGCCCCTCGTCGCCCTCGCCGCGGTCGCCTTACCCGGGGGTTCACACCCCCGGCTCGCCGGCGCCGCCGACCCGGCCGCCAAGCCCGCCCCGACGATCACCTGGAAGAAGACCGTCCTCGACCGGAAGTTCCGGTCCGAGGGGGTGGCCGTGGCCGACGTGAACAAGGACGGCAAGGTCGATGTCCTGAACGGCGAGTACTGGTACGAGGCCCCGGACTGGACGCCGCACGAACTGCAACCCCCGATGGACCACAAGGACGGGCTCGGGAACTACAGCCGGGTGTTCGCCTGCTGGGCCGAGGACCTGAACGCCGACGGCTACCCGGACCTGATCGTCATCGACTTCCCGGGCGCCCCGTGCTACTGGATGGAGAACCCGAAGGGCGGGTCGGGGCACTGGAAGAAGCACCAAATCTGGCACTCGGCGTGTAACGAGACGCCGCTCTACGCCGACCTGCTCGGGACCGGCAAGCGGGTGCTGGTGATGGGGTTCCAGCCGGAGGGGAAGGACCCGAACGGGAACGAGGGGCAGATGGCCTACTTCACCCCCGACCCGAAGGACCCGACCGCGAAGTGGCAGATGCACCCGGTCAGCGAGCCGAGCCAGCCCGGCCAGCCGGTCCCGGGGACGTTCAAGTTCAGCCACGGGCTCGGGGTCGGGGACGTGAACAAGGACGGCCGGAACGACGTGGTCTGCACCAACGGCTGGTGGGAGCAGCCGGAGAAGGCCGACGGGACGACGCCGTGGGCGTTCCACCCGGCCAACCTCGGCGACACCTGCGCCGACATGTACGTCTTCGACGTGGACGGGGACGGGGTGAACGACGTGCTCAGCACCAACGCCCACCGGTTCGGCATCTACCTCCACCGGCAGAAGAAGGACCCGAAGAAGGGGGACGCCCCGTTCGAGAACACCACCCTGTTCGGCCGGCTGGTGAGCGAGACCCACGCCGCGCATTTCGTGGACATCGACGGGGACGGGCTGAAGGACCTCGTCACCGGCAAGCGGTGGTGGAGCCACGGGCGGAGCGAGCCGGGGTCGTCGTGGGACGCCCGGATTTACTGGCTGAAGGCCGTGAAGGAGAAAGACGGGTTCACCAACTTCGTGCCCATGCTGGTCGACGACGACAGCGGCATCGGCACCCAGTTCGAGGTGGCCGACGTCAACGGCGACGGGCTGCTGGATGTCATCAGCTCGAACAAGAAGGGCGTCCGGGTGATCGTCCAAGAACGTCGGTAGGGTGGGTCGAGCGGACCGCCCGCGGTCCGCGACGGCCCACCATCACATCACCGTGGTGGGCCGTCGCGTTGCTCCGCAACGCTCGACCCACCCTACACTACACGGGCTTGCCGCTCGCCCCGGTCCGGGCCGGTCCGTATACCACACCTCGGAACCGTTTTCGTCCACGGAGAGGCCCCGCCCGATGCGGCACGTGTTGTCCGCCCTGGTCCAGAACCGGCCGGGGGTGCTCGCCCACATCTCCGGGATGCTCGCCTCCCGCGGGTTCAACATCGACAGCCTGGCCGTCGGCGAGACCGAGCACCACGACCTGAGCCGGATGACGTTCGTCCTGGTCGGGGACGACACCGTCCTCGACCAGGTCCGCAAGCAGCTCGACAAGATCGTCACCGTGGTCCGGGTGGACGACATCTCGTCCGAGAACTTCGTCGAGCGGGACCTGATGCTCATCAAGGTCGCCTGCCCGGCGGACAAGCGGCCGGAAATCTTCCAGCTCACCGAGTCCTTCCGCGGGCGGGTGGTCGACATCCAGCACGGGAACGTGATGGCCGAGGTGAGCGGGACCGAGGGGAAGGTGGAGGCGTTCATCGACCTGATGCGGCCGTACGGCATCCTGGAACTGGTCCGGACCGGGCGGATCGCCCTGGTCCGGGGCGAGCCGAAGCCGCAGGTGGCGGGGGAGGGGACGTGAGCACGCCGCAGCCCGAGGCGATCGTCCTGCCGACCCGCCGGCTCGACCCGGCCCTGGTGGACCTGCTGCGGTCGCTCAAACCCGGCGACAAGCTGCGGGTGACGCAGACGGTCCGGGTCGGGTCGCGGAGGTGGGAGGCCACGACCGACGGGGTGTTCCGGTCGATCGCCTACCTCGAAACCGGCGTCACCACCGACCGGGTGAAGGAGGACGACGTGGTCGTCCCCGTGGTCCGCTTCACCAAGCCGAACGGCGAGCTGACCAGCATCTCGCTCGACGAGAATTCGCGGGTTGCGAAGCTGTAGGCGTGGCCGGAGTTGCGGGAGGGGGCGTGTTGTCGCCCCGAAGGGGCGTCCGGGAATAGCCCGGGGCGAAAGCCCCGGGTATGGAATCGGGCATCAACTCGTAGCCCCGAAGGGGCGACCCGTGATGGAGACGGGTCGCCCCTTCGGGGCTACACTCCTTCCTACGACCGATACCCGGGGTTTCACCCCGGGCTATTCCCGGACGCCCCTTCGGGGCTACCACCCCGCCCGATCTCGGCTTACTCCCGGTTGCCCCACACCTGGACGCCGAACCCGTTCAGGTCGATGTCCTCGCCCTTCTCGCCGTCGCCCGGGCCGCCCCGGTCGAGCGACAGCCGGACGTACCACCAGAAGCTGGCCTTCTCCCCCTGCATGTCGTACCCGCTGGCGTCCACGTCGGCCTCCAGGAGCCACCGCCACGCCCGCCGCTCGTCCTTGCCGACGTCCGACGCCTCCTCCTGCCACCCCTTGAGCACCCGGGACAGGGCCTGGGTGGCGGCCTTCCACCCCTTCGGGTCGGTGACGTGGACCCGGACCTCGTCGGCCGCCTCCTCGACCTCCGCCCCCGGCACCCCGCGGACGGCCTCGAACAGCTTGTGCTCCAGGGCCGCGCACCGCCACGGCGACCAGAGGTAGAACGTCACCCCCGGGGCGTCCATCGTCAGCCCGAACAGGTCCACCCGCATGGCGCTCGGCTCCGCGTCCCGGGCCGGCCGCGGCCCGTCGGATGCCTACACTCTACCGCCCGCCCGGCCGGCGGCGAGCGGCCCGGAGCCGCCGGCTTACGTGGTGACAACCCAGAAGCCGCCCAACAGCAGCCCGGCGACGAGGTACTGGAAGAAGACCGCGACGGCGGCCCGGGAGAAGGTGGTGGGCAGCCAGCCCGCCAGCATGGCGGACGCGAACAGGTAGAGGAGCGGGGAGACGAGCAGCACCGGCCGGGTCGCGCCCCAGGACTCGGCGACCGCGATCGCGCCGAGCAGGATGAAGAAGTTCACCACGCCCGTCGCGGCCACGATCGCGGCGGCGTGGAGCACGTTCGGGGTCCGGATCGCCCGGCCGTTCGGGATCGGTGAACCGTCCCAGTACTCACCCTGGGGGCCGTCCGGCGGACGGCGGAGGACGCGGTTGGCCAGGGCGATGCCGGCCAAGAGGGTGGCCGTCCAGAACGCGACGGCCAACGCGAGCAGCCCGGCGCACGCCATAAGCGGTCCCCGGTACATGGGTCGCGGGGGATTGTACCGGTCGCCGGCCCCGGGCCGCCATGCCGACGCCGGGTGGCTCTACTTCGTCACCTCATCGGCGACCCGGTCGGGGTCGGGCACGGACCACCAGTCGGCGTCCAGCCCGACCGAGTAGAGCACCAGGGCTACCGGGATCAGGACGGCCAGGCACAGGAGGTGGTGGAAGAGCGCGACCAGGCAGCCCCGGCCGAACGTGGTCGGGAGCATCAGGGCCGCCACCCCGGCGAAGTAGAAGAACCCGATGACCGGCGGGACGGCCCGGGCGGCCCCGCCCGCGGGCGTCTCGGCGGCCGGCCGGCCGGCCGCCAGCCAGACCACCAGCCCGATCCCCAACAGGGTGAACCCGGCGACCAGTTGGATGCCGACGGCCCGCAGGAAGGAGGGCATCGGGATGCCCGGCTGCGGCGGCGGGACCGGCCGGTCGGGCAGGAAGGCGTACCCGCTGGCGCCGCGGGCCCGCGGGCGGCCCGTCCGGGCGACGACCCGGTCGGCGAAGCCGACGGCCACCTTGAGCAGGAAGGCGGAGACGGCCAGGGCGGGGAGCAAGATGAGGAGGAGGACGGGCATGGGCACACCGGCCGGGGGCAGGGTTACGATCGGCCGATCGTACCACCCACCCCCGGCCGGTGCAACCGTCATACCATCAGCCCCGGGCCGTACCCGGCCGCGGCCCGCAGGGCCATCGCGGTGCCCCCGAGCACACCCCAGATGAGCAGCTCGAACGCCACCACCGCCGCCGCCCGGGGGAACGTGGTCCGCAGCAGGCCGGCCAGGGCCCGGGCGCGGAACAGCAGGAACACCGGGACGACGCCCAACAGGGCATACGGCTGGGCCATCTTGCCGGCCACCGCGGCGTCGTCGAGTGCCGACACGAACGGCCACCCGTCGACCACCGCCGCCACGAACCCGTACCCGAACAGCAGGGCCACGGCCACCAGGGCGGCGGCCACGGTCGGGACGAGGGTCGGCATCAGGCCCGGCTCCGGCAGCTCGTCGTCGACCGCCTCCGCGTACCAGGCGGACCGGAGCCCGTCCCCGGGCGGCGGTCCGTCGGCCACCAGGAACCGGTTGGTCAGCCCGACGGCCCCCCGGAGGACGGCCACGGCGACCATCAGGGTGACGGGTAGTAACGCCGCGGCGGCGACCATAATTGGAAGCATCGTAAGCCTTTATGTGAAAGGAGCCCGAGAGGTCCGGGCCGGGGGGAGGGCTGGCCGGCAGTTCTTCGTATTGTAGCATTCGACGTCAAGGGTGCGACCCCAGTTCCACGCCGACGAGGTGAAGTTTCCGTGGGCGAGGCAGGGGCGGGCGGGCGGGCAATCCCGGCCCGGCTGGCAATTCTCATGGCCGGGTTCTACTTCGGCCTCGGGGCGTGGGTGCCGACCCTCTCGACCTACCTGATGTCCGCCCCCGGTCGGGGCGGGCTCGGGCTGCCGACCGCCGAGGTCGGGCTGGTCTACTCCACCTTCGCCTTCGGCGGAATCCTCGCGCCGCTGGCGATCGGCCTCTTGACCGACCGGCTGTTCCGGGGCGAGCGGGTCCTCGGGGCCGCCTGCCTCGGGGCGGCCGGGCTGGCCTACGCGGCGGCCGCGTGGTGTGACGCCTCCGTCCCCGGGATGGATGCCGCCTACCAGCTTGCCAACCCGGCCGACCCGACCGACGACCCGGCCGTCCGGCAGGCCGCCGGCGAGGCGTTCGGCCGGCTCTTCGGCCTGATGCTCGGGTACGCCGTCCTCCTCCAACTCTCCTTGACGCTGACCACGGTGGTGACGCTCCGGAACCTGGCCGACCCGACCCGGCAGTTCGCCCGGGTCCGGCTGTGGGGGACGGTCGGGTGGATCGCCGCCGGGGCGGCGGTGCAGGAAGTCTTCCGCCCGGCCACCACGGACGTGCTTTACCTGGCCGCGGCCGCGTCCGCCCTCACCGGGCTGTACGCCTTCACCCTCCCGGCCACCCCGCCCCGGGGGACCGGGAACTCGGTCGGCGAGGTGCTCGGGCTGCCGGCCCTGCGGCTGTTCCGGGACCGGTCGTTCGGGGTGTTCGTAGCGGCCGCGTTCGTGACCACCGCGGCCAACCAGTTCTACGTCGTCTACGGCAACCGTTACCTGATCGACCACGAGGTCTACAAGCCGGCCCTGACCATGACCCTGGCCCAGGTGGTCGAGGTCGGGTGCATGTTCTCGATCCCGTTCTTCGACCCGCGGCACCGGATGAAGCTGCTGATGGCCGTCGGGCTGGGCGGGTACGCGGTCCGGGGGGCGGTGATGGCGGCCGGGTGGGTGCCGGCGGTCGTCGCGGTCGGGGTGCCGATGCACGGGTGGGGGTACACGTTCTTCTTCATCGTCGCCTCGACGTACCTCGACCGGGAGGCCCCGCCGCACCTGCGGGCCAGCGCCCAGGGGATCATCACCTTCGTCTCCGGCGGGGTCGGGACGTGGGCCGGCAACCTGTTCGCCGGGTGGGTGGTCGATCGGTACCGGGTCGGCGGGGTGATCGACTGGGCGGCCGTCTGGCTCATCCCGCTCGGGGTGTGCGTGGCGGTGTTCGCGGCGTTCGTGGTGCTCTTTCATCCGCCGCGGGAGAAGGACGGCCGGCCGGGGTGAGCGTCGGGGCGTCAGCCCGACGGTTGGTTCGTGGCACCGTC
>JAIEQO010000577.1 GCA_019747655.1 Gemmataceae bacterium
CGGCCCCGGGGGCGGCCGCGGCCGTCCCGGCCCCGCAGCAGTCGCCGGAGGCGACCGCGGTGCCCTTGTTCTTGTGCCCGGCCAGGGCGTCGAACCCGGTGAGGCCGACGACGCCGAGACACACGGCCGTCAGCAGACACCCCTTGATCCGTCGGATGCTCATGGATTAACCCCACTCTGTTCCGGCCTGGCACCCCGGCCGCCGCCGTCGCGGCCGTCCGTTCGCCGCGAACCACGGGCGATGGTCCCCGAGGTGCTTACCGGGAGTTTGACGCGCCCGGCCGGAATGGGAAATCGATCCGGGCCGCGCGGGCGGGAAAAGTGGGCCCCGGGGCGTGGCGTTGCGCCGGTCGGCCGGGGCGTTGGGCGTGTGCCGGTCGCGCCCGGACCTCCGGTCGGCGCGGTGGGTCTGGTTGGGGGCCTGGGCCGGGTGGGGAACTTGACCGGCCGGCCCGGAATGACTCGCCCGGGGCTACTCGGCGGCGCCCCGGAACATCCCCAGGTAGCTGTGATACCGCCGGGCCGACACCTGCCGGCGGGCCACCGCCGCCTTCACCGCGCACCCGCCCTCGTGGGTGTGCGAGCAGTCCGGGAACGTACACAAGGGGACGAACGGCCGGAACTCGCCGAAGAAGCCTTCGACCGCCCCCGGCTGGGCGTCCCACAGGGCGAGCTGGCGGACGCCGGGCGTGTCCACCACCCACCCGCCGGTGGCGAGCTTGATGAGTTGGGCGTAGGTGGTGGTATGCCGGCCCTTCTGGTTGACCTCGCTGACCGATTTGACGGCTAAGGCTAAACCCGGCTCGATGGCGTTCAAGAGGGACGACTTGCCGACCCCGGACTGGCCGGAGAAGACGGTGGCCCGGCCGCGGAGCAGCTCCCGCAGTCGGCCGACCCCGGCCCCGGTTTGGGCGCTGGTTAGTACGGCGGGGACGCCGAGTTGGGCGTAGGCCCCGACGAGTGGCTGGAACTCGGCCGGGTCGGCCAAGTCGGCTTTGTTCAGGCACAAGATCGGGTTTAGACCCCCCTGGTAGGCGGCCGCCAAATACCGATCGATGAGGTGAGGTTTCAGGTCGGGTTGGACCAGCGAAATGACGATCGCCAACTGGTCGACGTTGGCCACCAAGACGTGTTCCCTTCGCCGGCTCTCCCGGGTCAGGACGCCGTGCCGGGGCTCGACCCTGGTGATGAGGCCTTCGGCCGTCATTGGTCCTTGGTCATTGGTCATTAGTCCTTGGTCATCCGTCGATGGCCCCTCGGCCCCCGGGGGACCGCCCGGGGTTTGCCGAATGACTGATGACTGATGACTGATGACGCCCGAAGGGCGAAGCCAAACAATGTCCCCCGTGGCGACGGCGTTCCGCTCGTCGGTGGCCAGGGTCTTGAGCAGCCGGCGGACGGCGCACCGGTACACGGTCCCGTCGTCGGCCTCGACCACCGACGCCAGCCCGTGGACCCGGAGCACCCGCCCGCGGACCAGCGGCCCGGCGTCCCCCTCGGCCGGGTCGTCGGACTCCACCACCGTCCGCCGGCGGGACAGGTCGCCTTTGGCCCGCACCCGCTCGCCCGACTCGGCGTCGTCGGCCGCCCCGGTCCCGTCCCCGAACACCCGGGTCAGGTCGTTCCCCCGGGGCGGCTTGGCCCGGTTCTTCTTCATCTCGACCCGGACCTTTTTCTTCTTGCTCGCCATCCCCCCAGTGTAAACTGACGGCCCACGAACCGGAACCCGCCGCCGAGGCTTCTCCCATGCGCTGCAATTGGCTGCTCGTCGTCACACTGACCGCTGCCGCCGCCGACGCTAGACCCCACCCCCCGTCCCCCTCCCCCGCGGGGGGAGGGGGGGTCGTGTCTTCCACCCCTCCCCCCGCGGGGGAGGGGCCGGGGGTGGGGTCTGGTAGTCTCACCGCCGCGAAGGACGGCGACGCGGTCGTCTTCAGGCTCGGCGATCAGGTCGTCGGCAAGTACCACGTCGGGCCCGACGCGGCCAAGCCGCACCTGTGGCCGGTGACGGCCCCGGGCGGGGTGCACGTCACCCGGGCCTGGCCGGTCGGCGAGGCCCCCCCCGGCGGGACCGTCGACCACCCGCACCACAAGTCGGCCTGGTTCTGCCACGGGGATGTCATCCCCGAGGGCGTCACCCTGAAGGAGAAGTCGTCCGACAAGCGGGTCCACGGGGTCGACTTCTGGTCCGAGGCGAAGGGGCACGGGCGGATGGTGTGCGTCGAGGTGAAGGAGCCCGAGGTCGTCGGCCCGGGCCACGTCAAGGTCGCCACCCGCAACGAGTGGCGGACGCCGGACGGGGTCAAGGTGCTCGACGAGGACCGGGTGATCCACCTCCGGGAGCTGCCGGCCGGCCGGCTGTGGGTATGGGACTGCACCCTGAAGGCGACGGCCGGGCCGGTCGCGTTCGGCGACACAAAGGAGGGGTCGTTCGGCATCCGGGTCCACGACGCCCTGAGCCCGGCGGCGAAGGGCGGCGGGGCGGTGGCGACCTCGGACGGCCAGACGATACCGGCCCCGGTGAAGGACGACCTGCCGATCTGGGGCCGGCCGGCCGACTGGGTCGACTACTCGGGCACGGTCGACGGCAAGCCGGTCGGGGTGGCGGTGTTCGAGCACCCGGACAACCCGGCCCGGGGCGGGTGGCACGCCCGGGCCTACGGTCTGTTGGCGTGCAACCCGTTCGCCCGGGCCGGGAGCGGGTTCCCGTCGCAGAAGGGGAAGACGGACCTGTTCCGGGTCGAGAAGGGCGGCGAGCTGCGGCTGCGGTACGCGGTCTACGCCCACACCGGGGACGCCGCGGCCGGCAAGGTGGCCGAGGCGTACCAGCTCTTCGCGCGTTAACCGACCGGGCGGATTCTGTCGGTTCGGCCGGAAAAAGCGGTTGACGGGGGGGGGCCTTAGTAGTGTAGGTTCTTTACTGCCCATCGCCCGTCACCTTCACCCGGGCGGACACCTCATGAGCCGACCGAATCCTGGGCTTCTGGCCTCCGTCCGTCTCGCGATGGTCGTGGCCGCCGTGGTCGTATTCTGTGCCGCCTCCGACGGGAAGCCCGCCGGCTTGTCCATCAGCTTCGACGGCAAAGCCGGAGCCGGCCAGACCAGCCCGACCTCCCCGGCCAAGAGCAAGATTTCGGCCACCGGCACCTACGACAACGCAGGCGTCCCCGCCGGAATCAAGTGTTACTACCGCGAGAAGGACACGGACGCCTGGACGGTAATGTCCATGTCCATCGACGCCAAGATGAAGACCTGGTCCGCGACCGTCGGCGGGTTGAAGAATAACACGACCTACAGCGTTCAGGCGCAAATCGAGACCAGCACCCAGAAGAAGGAAACGGATATTCGCTTCGCCACGACCCCGCCGTAAGTCTTCGCGCGGTGTGCCGATTTAGCTTGCACCGCACGTGCCTCAATGGAGGAGGCTTTCATGCCGCGACGCGGGTTCTCTCTCCTCGAACTGATCGTGGCGGTTTGCATCGTGGCGATCCTGATCGGCCTGCTCCTGCCGGCCATCCAGAGGGTCCGGGAGGCGGCCCTCCGGATGCGCAGTGCGAACAACCTCCGCCAGATCGGGCTCGCCACCCACCACTTCGCCGGGGCCCATGACGGGGCATTCCCTAAGCTGTATGGGAACACGCTGCCCCGCGATCCCCGCGAGCCGCCCGGCCCGGCCTACGAGGCCAGCCTGCTCGTTGCGCTGCTCCCTTTTCTGGATGTCCAAGCTTCCGCTTGGTGGTACGAGGTCGCCGCCGGTGAGTTCGCCGCCCCAGTTCGGGTGTACATCAGTCCGGCCGACCCGACCGCTACCCCGGGGGACGGGTCGCTAATCGTAGCGACCAGCTACACCGTCAACTTCCAGCTGTTCCGCGGTTCGCCCCGTGCAGGCGGCGTGCCCGACGGGCTGTCCCAGACGATCGCGGCGGGTGAGCAGTACGCCCTCCGGTGTGGCGACGAGGGCGGTCAGAACCGCTTCACGGACTGGTACGTCAACCCGAATCAGGCGGTGTTCGCGGACGGCGGGCCGGGGTCGATGCTGGCCGCGATCGTCCGCCCGATCGACGTCTGCGACTATCCGGTCACCGGTGTTACGCCGCCGGTCTCGGTCGGGAGCCGGGGGCGGACCTTCCAGGTCGCCCCGACCCCGGACGCCTGCGACCGCCGCGTCCCGAACACTCCACACCCCGGCGGCATGCTCACCCTCCTCGCCGACGGGAGCGTCCGAACCCTTTCGGGCGGGATCACGCAGGAGACGTTTTGGGGACTCGTGACCCCGGACCGCGGTGAGGTGATCGGCGACTACTGACGGCTCGGCGGGCCTACGTCCTCCTACGCCCACCCCATTGACGCCCGGCCTGGGTGCAGGATAATCGGCGGGGCCGCCCGTCCCCCGCCGGAGTCTCCCCCCGTGGCCCGCGACACCAGCCGGGACGGCTTCCGGAACAAGCTGCGGTACTACGTCCTCACCCACTTCGGCCCGTTCTGGCGGCTGGCCAACCGCTGGCCCTGGCTCGGCCGCCGGGTCAACCGCCGGCTGATCGACAACGCCGTCCTCCAGACCGCCACCCGCCCGAACCCGTTCAGCACCCGGTCGGCCTACACCTCCTATGAGTCGCTGACCGACAAGCAGTGGTTCGGCCGGCACCTCCCGGCCGCGCCCCAGAAGGACCTGCCCCCGGCCCGCGAGGTGGCCGAGCTGTTCCGCCCCCGGCCGTCCGGCCGGCGGCTCTCCGACAAGTCGACCGTCCTGTTCCCGGCCTTCGCCCAGTGGTTCACCGACGGCTTCCTCCTGACCGCCGAGGGCGATGTCCGCAAGACCCACTCGTCCCACGAGATCGACTTCTCCCCCCTTTATGGGGAGAAGCCATCCGAGTCCCGGGCGCTGCGGCTGCTGAGCGACGAGCCCGGGAAGAAGGGTCGGCTCAAGTCGCAGACGCTCAACGGGGCCGAGTTCCCGCCGTACCTGTACGCGGACGACGGAACGGTGAAGGAGGAGTTCCGGCCGCTCCGCCCGCCGCTGCGGCTCCCCCCGGGGTGGCCGGCCGAGCGGAAGCGGACCTTGTTCGCCGCCGGCGGCGAGCGGGTCAACACCACCCCCCAGACGGCCATGCTCAACGTCCTGTTCCTCCGCGAGCACAACCGGCTCGCCGGGGAACTCGAACGCGCCTACCCCGGCTGGGACGACGAGCGGGTGTTCCAGACGGCCCGGGCGGTGAACACCGTCCTGCTCCTGAAGGTGATCGTCGAGGAGTACATCAACCACATCTCCCCGTACCACTTCCAGTTCCGGGCCGACCCGTCCGGGGCGTGGCGGGCCCGGTGGAACCGGCCGAACTGGTTCGCCGTCGAGTTCAACCTCCTGTACCGCTGGCACAGCCTCGTCCCGGACGACATCGAATGGGCCGGGCAGACCGTCCCCGGCCGGGCCTGGCTGTTCGACAACGGGCCGCTCCTGCGCGCCGGGCTCGGCCCGGCGTTCGATTACACGAGCCGCCAGCGGGCCGGCGAGGTCGGCCTGTTCAACACCCCGGCCTTCCTCCACGACCTGGGTGTCGAGGTCAACAGCGTCGAGCAGGGCCGGGCCAACGAACTCGGGACGTACAACGACTACCGCGAGGCGAACGGCTACCCGCGGGTGACGGCGTTCGAGCAGATCAGCGGCGACCCGGACGTGGTCGCGGGCCTCCGGCGGGTGTACGGGCACGTCGACCGGGTCGAGTTCTACGTCGGCCTGTTCGCCGAGGACCCCCGGCCGAACGCCGCCGTCCCGGCCCTGATCGGCCGGATGGTCGCCATCGACGCCTTCTCGCAGGCGCTGTTGAACCCGCTGCTGTCCGAGCACGTGTTCCACGAGGGGACGTTCAGCCCGGTCGGCTGGCGGGTGATCGCCGGGACGCACTCGCTGGGCGATCTCGTCCGGCGGAACGTGACCGAGGACACGTCCGGGTACTTCATCTCGATGACCCGGCGGGCGGACATCGGCCCCGGACCGGTGCGACGCGACCCCGAAACCACCCCCGGCCAGGACGGGCCGCCGGCGTAGCCGGGCCGCTTGTTCCGGCCGCCGGCGGACCGTGGTACACTCGGTCGCATGTCCGATGTCACCCGGCTGCTCGACGCCGCGGCCGCCGGCGACCGCCGGGCCGCCGCCGACCTCCTGCCGCTCGTGTACGACGAGCTGCGGACGCTCGCGGCCGCCCGGATGGCCGGCGAGGGGCCCGGCCACACCCTCGACCCCACCGCCCTCGTCCACGAGGCGTACCTGCGGCTGACCGGCCGGCAGTCGTTCGAGTCCCGCAGCCACTTCCTCCGGGCCGCCGCCGAGGCCATGCGCCGCATCCTGGTGGACCACGCCCGGGCCCGGGCCGCCGGCAAGCGGGGCGGCCGCCGGCAGCGGGTGCCGCTCGACGACGCCGCCCGCTGGGCCGACTCACCCGACCACCTGCTCGACCTGGACGACGCCCTGGCCCGGCTGGCGGCCGAGGAGCCGCGGAAGGCCGAGCTGGTGGTCCTGCGGTTCTTCGGCGGGATGTCCACCCCGGAGGCGGCCGCCGCCCTGGGGGTGTCGGTCCCGACGGCCGAGCGGTGGTGGGCGTTCGCCCGGGCCTGGCTGTTCGCCGACTTGGCGGGGGGTTAGAGCAGCCTTCAAGAAGGTGTGGCGGGTCGGGTTGGAGTCCCGGCTTCCGCCGTTCTCGGCCCCGGCCCGGCTGACGCGGGGACACCAACCCGACCCGAAACCCGCTCTGGCGTCGTCGGTACGGCCGAACCGAACGCAGTCCGGAAAATTCCGGAAACCCGTGATGGGGTTCTGGCGCCGTTTCCGCCTATTGGGGTGACAACCCGTTCCGGAGCCCCACCCATGACCGAGATGTCGCCGGCCGAAGAGGTCTTCTTCGCCGCCCTGGAAAAGGCCCCGGCCGACCGAAGTGCCTACCTGGACGCGGCCTGCGCGGACAACCCGGCCCTGCGGGCCCGGGTCGAGAAGCTCCTGGCCGCCCACCCGAAGGTCGGCGGGTTCCTCGAACCCCCTTCCGGGGCGAGCGGGTGCGAGCGAAAATAGGGATAGCGTTTCGCTTCCGATAGCACTTCCTGATAGCGGAAATTCTCGAAGAACTCGACAATCCCGGCTGGCGACTGGCCAAGCGCCGAGAGATACTTCACCGC
>JAIEQO010001012.1 GCA_019747655.1 Gemmataceae bacterium
GTCGGGACGTTGACGTACTCCTTGAGGGCCCGGTAGAGCATCCGGCTGTGGCCCGGCGGGCACCGCTCGTCCTTCTCCCCGACGTGGATGAGCGTCGGCGTCTTGACGTTGCCGAGCTGGTACGTCGGCGAGGTCTTGCGGTAGACGTCGGGCTCCTCCCACGGCAGCCCGGTCTTGAGCACCCGGGGGTAGGCCGGCTCGTCGTTGAAGCCCCACTCGGCCACGGTGTCGACGATCCCGGCCCCGCTGCTGGCCGCCTTGAACTTCACCGGGCAGTCCTTCATCGAGATCAGGCAGTTCGTCAGGTAGCCGCCGTTGCTCCAGCCCATGACGCCGATCCGGTCGGGGTCGGCGATGCCCTCCTTGATGAGGTGCTGGATGCCGGCCTGGATGTCCTTCACGTCCAGGTCGTTTTCCCGGCCGAGCAGGTCCGTGACGAACTTGTCGCCGTAGCCGGTCGAGCCACGGTAGTTCGGGCACAGCACCGCGTACCCGGCGGCCGCGAAGTAGAGCCGGCCGTTGTGCGGGTCGAACTCCAGGGCGGCGTGGCTCGACGTGGTCGGCCCGCCGTGGATGGCCACGACCAGCGGCAGCGGCTTGTCACCCTTCTTGTAGCCGGGCGGCAGCTCCAACGCCCCGCCGACCGTCGCCCCATCGGGTGCCTTCCAGGTGACGTGCTCGACCGACGGTAAGGCCCACTCTTTGGCCTGCGGGTTGAGGTCGGTCAACTTCGTCTGGCCGCCCTTTTCACCGACCGCGAGCAACTCCGGTATCGACCCGGAGTGCCCACCCACAACCACCAACTGGCCCCCAGCCCGGTCGGCCGCGTAGATCATCGGCCAGCCGGGCTCAGAGATGTAGAAGGCGTTCCCGTAGCGATCGAATCGGAACAGCGAGATTGACCCGGCGAGTTCACCGAGGAGATCGACCCCGCCGCCCTCGCGTAGCTGTAGCGGCGACCCGTATCCGCGGACGTGGATGCCCTTCGGCCGCTCCAACCGCTTGGCCGGCCAGCCGTCGGACCGCTCGCAGACGATGACCTCGGCCGGGTGGCCGTCCCAGATGGCGCAGTAGGCGAGCTTGTCGCTGGCCGGGTTCCAGGCGACCGACTCCAGCCACGGCCACGGCGACCCGGCGCCCTTCCGCCAGCTCTGGTCGGTCGGCGTGACCTTGCCCGTGTCGGCCTCCCACACGTCCACCCGGCTGTCGCCCTCGGACCGGATGACGGTGTCGTCCGGGGCGGTGATGAGGGCCAGCCGCTTGCCGTCGCGGGTGGCCGCGAACTCCCGGACGTACCGCCCGTCGGCCAGCACCTTCTCGGCCTTCCCGCCGGCCGGCAGCCGGTACACCTCCGACACCTTCCGCTTGCCGTGGCCGTACTCCAGCTTCGCGTACTTCTCCCAGAGCTTCAGGAACGGGTCGTCGTCCGTCACCTCGGCGTCGACCGTGTAGAAGACCTCGTCGGACTTGGGCGAGTGGTCGTACCCGCTCACCCCGCCGGCCACCTTCGTGACCGCGGCCGGGGCGCCCTTTTCCTCGACCCCGACCCGCCACACCTGGGCCGTGCCGTTGAACGGCGGCTCCTTCTGCCCGTCCTTCGTCCGGTTGCCCAGGACGTACAGCGTCTTGCCGTCGGCCGCCCACTTCGGGTGGCGGTCGTTGGCCCGGTCCGACGTGAGCTGCCGCGGCTTCCCCTGGCCGTCGGTCGGGACGACCCAGAGGTCGGTCCGCCGGTTGTCGGCCGTCTTGTCCCAAGTCGCCAGGGTGTAGGCCACCTGCTTGCCGTCCGGCGACACGGCCACCTCGGTGACGGTGGCCACCGAGGCGTAGTCGGCCGGCGTCACCGGCCGGGGCTGGGCCGGGGCCGGACGGGATGCGGCGAGAAGGACCGCGAGCGTGAGCGCCGGACGCATCGGTGCCTCGGTTGGTACGCGGACCCGGGGCTTCACCCCGGGCTATGTTGTGTCGGGCCTTCAGCCCTCCGGATCAGAGCCCCGGAGGGCGACCGCCTGTAACCCAGGGCGGGAGCCCTGGGTCGGGGGGTTCACTCCTCCGCGTCCGCCTCGGCGGCGTCCGGGTGGTACTTGCGGATCATCTTGCGGACCGTCGCCCGGGCCAGCCCGAGCCACCGGGCGGCGGCCAGCCGGTTCCCGCCGAGCTGCCGCAGCACCTCGTCCAACAGCGCCGGCTCGACCTCGTCCAGGAGCGACTGGTACAGGTCCTCGGGCTCGCCGGCTCGGGGGACCTTGCCCCGCACCCACTCGGCCACCAGCGACCGGAGCCGGTCGGAGATGCTCCCGGCGTTGCCGGCGGCCGGCGGCGGGACGTGCTCGGGCCGGATCGGGCCGCCCCGGGCCTCGATGGCCGCGTGCTCCAGGGCGTTCCGCAACTCGCGGACGTTGCCGGGCCACGGCCGGGCCTGGAGGACGGCGAGGGTGTCGGCCGGCAGGGCGGCCGGTGCCCCGAACCGGCGGAGGAAGTGGTCGGCCAGGAGCGGGATGTCGTCCACCCGGTCCCGGAGCGGCGGCAGGTGGACCGGGTAGACGTTCAGCCGGAAGAACAGGTCGTGCCGGAACCGGCCGTCGCGGACCGCCGCGGAGAGATCGGCGTGGGTGGCCGAGACGATCCGCACGTCGACCCTTGACGGCTCGGTCCCGCCGACCGGCAAGACTTCCTGGCGTTCGAGGACGCGGAGCAGCTTCGCCTGCACGGGCAACGGGATGTCGGCCAGCTCGTCCAGGAAGACGGTGCCGCCGTCGGCCAGGGCGAGCATCCCCGGGCGAGGGCGGTCGGCCCCGGTGAACGCCCCGCGGACGTGGCCGAACAGCTCCGACTCGACCAGGTTCGGGTTGAGTGCCGCGACGTGGACCGGGAGGAACGGCCGGTCCTTCCGCGGGCTGTGGGCGTGGACGGCCCGGGCGACCAGTTCCTTGCCGGTGCCGCTCTCGCCGGTGATGAGGACGCAGGCCGAGGTCGGGGCGACGAGGGCGATCCGCCGGAAGACGGTCTGCATCGCCGGCCCGTGCCCGACGAGGGCGTCGTCCGGGGCGAGCGGCGGGGGTGAGTCCCCCGAGCCGCCGGCTCCGCGCCCGACCGCCCGCCGGGCCGCATCGAGGGCCCGGGCCAGCTCGAACGGCTTGGCCAGGTAGTCGAACGCCCCGCCGGCGACGGCCTTCACCGCGGTGTCCAGGTTGCCGTGGGCGGTGATGACGACGACGGCCGCGGCCGGGGCCACGTCCTTCAGCCGGGCGAGGGCGGCAAGCCCGTCCATGCCGGGCAGCCGCACGTCCAGGAAGACCACGTCCGGCGGCCGGACGGCGGCCTTCTTCAGCCCGTCCTCGGCGGTGGCCGCGACGGCGACGGAATGCCCCTCGCGGTCGAACGCCCGGCGGAGGGCCCAGGCGATCGGCTCCTCGTCGTCGATGATGAGAACGGCGGCCATGACCCGATTCTACCAACCGCTCAGCCCGGCGGGGCGGCGTAGGTGCGATGCTGGCAGACGTACCGGAACCCGAGGCGTTCGTAAAGCGGGCGGCTGAGCGGCCCGGACCGGAGGGCGGCGGAGGTGCAGCCGCGGGCGGCCGCCTCGGCGAGGGCGGCCCGGACGAGAGCGGCGCCGTAGCCCTTGCCGCGGTGGGCTTCGAGGGTGGCGGTGCCGGCGATCACGGCCGTCGGGCCGACGACGGCGAACATCACCGCGGCCACGTCCTCGCCGTCGACCGAGCCGAGTAGGTGGCCGACGCCGGGGTCGGTGAACAGGCCGGGCGGGCTGAATAGCTCGGCGAAGTCGGGCGGGGCGTTGAACGCCGCCCCGGTGACGGCGTGGCACGCCCGCCGGTCGGCCTCGGTGCGGGCGAGGCGGATGGCGAGCGTGAGCGAGGGGGTTCCGTCCACCCCCTCGCTCACGCTCGGGGTTCGCCCGGGCAGGTCGGGCAGCACATACGCCGGTTCGTCCTCGTCCACCCGCCAGCCGCGGGCCCGCAGCTCGGCCTCCATCGGGTGCCCGGCGTCGCCCTCGACGAGGATGCCCCAGCCCTTGTCGGCGTCGGCGAAAAACTCCCGCGCCACCGGCAGCAGCTCATCGAGCGAGGGGGCGTCGGGGCGGAGGACGGCGGCGAAGTTGAACCCGGCCCCGGGCAGCTCGCTGGCGTGCAAGGCGACGCCGTTCCAGAGGCGGTAGCGGCTTCGTTTGTAGTGCTTGAGGTACGGCGGCTCGGTGAGGCTGAGGGCCGCGTGGGCGATCGGCCGGAGGTCGGCGGCGGGTTGGGTCATGACGCGGGGACACCGGCGGCGGGGTTCGGGTTCACGGGTTCAAGTGGTCGGCGAACTCGGCCATGAACTGCGCGAGATGATCGGCGATCCTCCAGGCGTCATTCCGAATGTCCAAGTCCGGCCCGCGGGCGTCCAGCCGAACCCGCGCCCGCAGGCTATTCCGCCGGCCGTCCAGTCCGCGGACGGCGGGAGTCTCGCCGAAGGCCGTCAGGAACGCCCGCGAACCGACCACCGGACCGATCGTGAGCTGCTCAAGCTGGACGAGTCGCGGCGACCGGACGACGGCGAGGACCGCCCCAGGGTCGATCAGCCCGTCGTACGGTCCGGGCGTGTGCATGGGTGTCGCCGGGTTCAACGTGCCGAGCTGCAACCGCCGGACGGCCGCCAGCCGTGGGTGGGCGGCCAGCCGGGCGGGCTGGACCGGTTCGTTGAACCCTCGGATCGAGAGGTCTCGTGGGTGGATGAGCGGATGCCACATGTCGGCCACGGCGAGGAACTCGAAGGCGGACACCTCGACCCGGCCCTCGAACACGCCCCGCGGGTAGAGCTGGTGGGTCGGCTCGGCCGGCAGGAACCGCCCCTCCCGCAGCCGCCAGCCCCGGTGCAACCGGGCGATCCGCTCGTGCCGCTCGCGGTTGAGTTGGTACCGCACGTCCCAGGACGGCTCGCCCTCGGCCCGGCAGGAGAGCCGGATGAAGTCGGCGTACTCGGGGTGGTCGTGTTCTTCCAGCCAGTCGGCGTAAACCAGCCGCGGGGTGTCGTCCGTGGGGTTGGCGAAGATGGCATCGAGGAAGGCGTCGGCGTCGGTCACGGCGTCCCCCGGGGCACACTCAAGCCAAGATTTGTTCGGCCGCAACCGGATTCGTCAGCCCGCAAACCGATTCGCCAGGCGAGGGGTGTGTCCGGCCTGGAACCATTTGCTACCCCGTCTCCTCCCACACGCTGGAGTAGGCCCCGATGCCCTCACAATACGTGATGAGCCGGGCGTAGAACGGGTCGTTCGCCAGGGTCGCGCTGTCGCCGATCACCAGGACCGCCCGGCGGGCCCGGGTCAGGGCCACGTTCGTCCGCCGGGTGTCGGCCAGGAAGCCGATCCCGCCCTCGGCGTTCGACCGCACCAGCGAGATCACCACCGCCTCCTTCTCCCGCCCCTGGAACCCGTCCACGCTGTCCACCTCGACCCCCGGCACGTCCGAGAGCAGGTCGCGGAGCAGCCGCACCTGGGCCCGGTACGGGGTGATAACGGCGACCTGGTACGGGTGGACGCCGGCGTCGAGCAGCCCCCGCACCTTCTTCACGGCGAGGGCCGCTTCCTGGCGGTTGAACCGGCTCTCCGTGTCCTCCTCCAGCTCCTCGTCGTAGCTGGCCCCGGCCGTGTCGATGAACCGCACCGGGCTCTCGGTCAGCGGCTCGGCCCGGACGCCGGACAGGTCGCAGAGCCGGTGGCCGATGACGGACTCGTCGGCCACGAGTTCGCCGTCGTAGAACTCGGCCGACGGGAACCCCATGATGGCCGCGTGCATCCGGTACTGGACCGTCAGCCGGCGGGCCACCCGCTCGCCGTACAGCCCGACGACTCGCTCTATCAGGCTGACGGCCAGGCCCTTCCCGGCCGCCTCGGGGGACACGACCGTCGGCGGGAGCTGGCAGTGGTCGCCGGCGAGGACCAGCTTGTCGGCCCGCAACAGCGGCAGCCAGCAGGCGGGTTCGGTGGCCTGCCCGGCCTCGTCGATGACGGCGAGGTCGTACCGCCGCCGGCCGAGGAGTTCGCTGTCGAGGCCGGTGAGCGTCGCACACACCACCCGGGCCTCGTCCAGGATGCGCTCGATGGCCAGGGCTTCGAGCTTCCGGGCCTCGGCCAGGAGTTCGCGGGCCTCCCGGCGGAGGGCGGCCTTCTCGCCGGGCTCGGGCCTGGCCCGGGTCCACTTGTCGGCCTGCCGGAACCGGGCGAACGCCTCCTTGGCCACCTTCCGGGCCTGCCGGGCGTCCGGGTGCTTCTCGGCCAGGATGTCCAGCGCCCGCTCCCGCAGGTCGGGGTCGATCCGGGCCGGGTGGCCGAGCCGGACCGGCCGCAGGTCGAGCCGCAGGAGCTTTTCGAGCAGGTTGTCGACGGCGTGGTTGCTGGCGGCGCAGGCCAGGACCCGGTCGCCGCGGGCCACGGCCTGCCGGATGAGTTCGGCCACGGTGGTCGTCTTGCCGGTCCCGGGCGGCCCGTGGACGACGGCCACGTCTTTCGCCGACAGGGCGAAGGCGATGGCGTCGAGCTGGGGGAGGTTAAGAGACCCCACCCCCCAACCCCCTCCCCCGCGGGGGGAGGGGGAGTAAGACGGGGGCAGTTCGGCTTGGTCCCCCACCTCCCTGTGGGGGAGGGGGTTAGGGGGAGGGGTCTCTTCGTCCATCTCCCCCTCTCCCCCCGGGGGAGGGAGCCGGGGAGTGGGGTCCTCCACGAACTCCGGCTCCCGCTCGCCGAGTAGGACCGCCCTCAGCTCGGCCAGCCGGTCGCCGTCGGCGTCGCTGGCCCGCCGCAGGGCGTCCTGCTGCCGCAGCCGCGACATCTCGTCGGGCGACAGGTCGAGCCGCCAGACGGCGTCGTCCGGGAGGTCGTCGTCCGGCGGCTCGACCGCCACCCCGATCGTCGTCCACTGCCGGTCGAAGACCACCCCCCGCAGCGTCAGCCCGCGGTTCACCTTCGTCCGCGACAGCACCACCGGCGACCCCGGCCCGAGCCGGTTCGGCGGCAGGCGTTCCGCGCGGTTCGACCGGGAGAAGGTCAGGAGCAGCCGGCCGCCCAGCCCGAACTCGGCCTCGCGCAGATGAAGCGCGGTCAGGGTGGTGCCGTCGCCGCGGTCGGTGCCGTCCTTCGCCCGCTGCCGGGCCTCGGCCTCCTCCGCCGCGGC
>JAIEQO010000678.1 GCA_019747655.1 Gemmataceae bacterium
GTCAGCCCCGGGAGTCGGCGCGGGCGGTTCGGTCGGTGCGGCCGCGACCTCGACCGCCGGGGGCCCGTCGGCGGCCACCTCGGCCCGGGCCGGCGACCGGGCACAGCCGGCGAGCAGGAGTACGGCGAGTACGACCGGTTGGCGGGGCATCGGGTGGCCTCGGCGGCGGGTCGGGATGGGACCGTGGGATCGGCGGCCGGCACAGCCGGCCCTACTGTTTCGGGGCCTCGATCACCAGCCGGACCGGGCTCCCCTCCTTCGGCAGCACGTCCGGGTTCACGTCCAACTTCAGGTACTTCTCCTCCTTCATCGTCCAGTCCGTCTGGAGCACCGTCTCGTCCGTCACCGGGAACAGGGCGATCAGCGTCCCGGCCAGGTCGGCCCCGTACTTCTTGTCGTCGGGTTTGGTCGGGTCGGCCGCCGACATCACCGACCCGGTGAACCGGAACGTCATCTTCGGGGCCGGCTTCTTCGTCTTCGGGTCGACCAGCACCTTATCCAGGGTCAGTCGCTTGGGGGGCCCGCCGCCCTCCCCCGGCACTTCAACGAACACGTTCACCGCCGGCCCCTCGGCCTTGGCGTCCGGCCCCTTCGCCGGCTTGCCGGGCTTCAGCCCCAGGGCCTCCAGCCCCTTGTGGACCTCGGACGGGTTGGCGTCGACCGCGACCACGATCTCGTGGGCCTTCTTCCCCTTCGGGTGGCCCCACCCGGCCACCAGCTCGACCGGGTACTTCTCCTCCAGGTGCGGCAACTTCCGCGGGGCCACCTTCGCGGCCACCGTGACGGTCCGCTTGTCCTTGTCCACCGTCACCCCGCCGGCCCCCGGCTTCGGGTCGTCGGCCGTGGCGGACGCCAGGCTCACGGCCGCGAGGACGCCGACGGTGGCAACCAGACGCTTCATGGCACCCCCTCCCCCCCGTGTTTTTCATCCGGCCGCCCGAACCGCACGAAACCCCCGGAATCCCAACGGTTCGTCACCGAATCGGGCCCGCGGGGGCGCCACACCCGGTCACGGAGGTCGGCCCAACCGCTTCCCCGTGTTCGGGTTCGGTCGCCCCGCACCGTGACCGTATACCGCCACGCTCGCCGCCCCCACCCCGAACCACCCGCCGCGCTGCGGCCGGGTGATCGACTGGGACGAAATACTGAACACTAGTATCGTACACTCCCGTCGGGTGGGGTCAAATGGATTTCCCCAATTTTTCCGCCACCCGGGGCGGCCGGCGACCCGACGCCGCCCTCATGACCTCATGTGGCACTCCGACCAGACGATCTCACCGCCCCGGACGATCGCCAACCCCCAGGTTTGCGAGAACGGCCCCCGGCCGGGGTTGTGCCATTCCCACAACTCGTCGCCCGGCTCCATCCGCGCCCGGATCCGGGCTTCGCCCTCGGTCAGCTTCGGCTCGGCCCACCCCGGAAGTAGGCCGTTCTCGTCCCCGAGCCACTTGGCGTAGAACTCGCGGTACGTCGTCGGCCCGATCAGGTAGGGCCGGATGCCTTCGTGTTCCCCGGCCACGTCACTTCGCCCCGATGCAGACGACGGCCGTGTCCTTCCGGGCGAACGGCCCTTCGAGGTTCGCCGTGGCGACGTACAGCCGGCCGCCGTGGGCCGTCACCCCGCCGTACACCATCCCCGGGGCCATCACCGCCGGGTCCTTCGCCAGGGCCAGCGTCCACTTCGGCGAGCCGGACTTCAGATCGATCGCGTGGACCGTGCCTTGCAGGTCGGCCGCGTAGACCACCCCGGCCGCCACCGCCGGCGGGGCGAAGATCGGCGCCTTGGCGTCGTACACCCAGGCCCGGTCGCCGTCGGCCACCCGGTACGCCCGGACCTTGCCGTCGGTCGCGGTGCAGACGGCCAGCCCGTCGCTCACGGCCACGCACCCGACCACCCCGCCCGGCACCTCCTTCTTCCACTTCGGCTTGCCGGACGCCAGGTCGAACGCCGACAGGTCGCCCTTCGCCCCCTTGATCTCGTTGAAGTAGTACCCGATCGTGCTGCCCGGGACGAGCACGACATCCCCGGCCACGGTCGCCCCGCCCCACGGGTTCAGGGCCAGGTCTACCTTCCAGGCCGTTTCGCCGGTGTCGGCCTTGAGGCCGTACAGGGCCCGCTCGCCGGCCTTCTCCTTGGCCAGGTACGAGGTCGGCACCAGCACCCGGTCGCCGGCCACGTTCACCGGGGCGTCGACGTGCCACTTCCCCTTGCCGGCCTGCCAGACGACCTTCGGGGCCGGCTTCGGCAGGGCGTCGTCGGACGGCGGGACGGCGAAGTCCGGGTCCTTCTTCTTCTGCTCCTCGTACTTGGCCAGCAGTTCCTTCCACTTCACGTCTTGCAGCTTGGCGATGGCGGCGAGGTCGGTGTCCTGGCCGTCCAATGTGGCCTTTTCGAGTTCGACGCACAGGACGCCCGCGGCCCCGCCGCCGATGACGACCCGCCCGCCGGCGACCGTCGGTCCACCTTCGAGGTGGACCAGCTCGCCGGGAACGGGTAGCTGCCATACCGGCCGGCCGGTGGCGGCCGAGACGCAGTGCAGGAGACCGCCCGAGTCTTGGTGCATCCCGTCGCCGAAGACGAGGACGCCCTTGTTCGGGACGACGGCCGGCGAGGAGACCGAGGCGAGCTTGAGGTACGGGGCGGACTGGGTCCAGGTCGGCTTCGGGGCCGGGCCTTTGTCGGCCGGCGGGAAGAGCGAGACGGTCGGCCGGTTGAACCCGCCGAGGCCGGAGACGTACAGAGCGTCCCCGACCGGGACCGGGGCGGCGACGAAGTGGTCCTGGGACTTCAGCGCCCACAGGACGGCCGGCTGCTCGGGGCCGGGCTTGCCGTCGGTGTTGCCGGTCCGCTGGGGGTTGCCGCGGTACGTCGCCCACGGCCCGGGGTACGTGACCCACGGCCCGGCGTCGGCGGCCACGGCCGGGCCGGCGAGGAGGGCCAAGGCGAGGACGGTCGGCAGGCTCAGTCGCATCGGTATGTCCGTCGGATTCTGCCGCCCCGAAGGGGCGTCCGGGAATAGCCCGGGGTGGCAACCCCGGGGACGATCCCCACCCCCAACCACCCGGAGCCCCAACCGGGGCGACCGGTACGGCGACGGGTCGCCCCTTCGGGGCTACGATCCGCTCACCCCTCCGGACCCGGGGTTGTCACCCCGGGCTATTCCCGGACGCCCCTTCGGGGCGGCAACGGACCGGCCGCCGACGCCGGACGCCGGACGCCGGACTACTTTACCCGAACAGCGCCGTGACCGGTGTGCCGTCCACCAGCCGGTGCGGGCGGCCCTCCCGGTCGCGGACCTCGGCGTCCGGCGGCAGGCCCATCGCGTGGTAGATGGTCGCCAGGTAGTCCTCCGGTGACACCGGCTTGTCGACCGGGTACGCGGCGATCTTGTCCGTCGCCCCGTACACCTGCCCGCCCCGGACCCCGCCGCCGGCCAGCAAGGCGCTCTGGGCCGGGCCCCAGTGGTCCCGCCCGGCCGTCCCGTTGATCTTCGGCGTCCGCCCGAACTCCCCGGCCACCGCCACCAGCGTCCGGTCGAGCATGCCTCGGTCGGACAGGTCTTCCAGGAGGGCCGCCAGCCCGCGGTCGAGCGGCGGCAGGCAATACTTCTCCTTGAGCATCGCGTACCCGGTGATGCCGCCGAGGCCGCCGGTCCCGCCGTGGTTGTCCCAGACGTTCGCCACCCCGCCGTTGGGCATGATGTACATCCACACCACCGACACCGTCGTCACCCCGGCCTCGACCAGCCGGCGGGCCAGCAGGAAGCTCTCGCCGTACTCGTTCCGGCCGTACAGGTCGCGGAGCTTGGCCGGCTCGCGGTCCAGGTCGAACGCCCGGCGGACAGCCGGCGACGCCACCATCCGCATGGCCCGGTCGCGGGCCGGGTCGAGGCCGGCCCCGCCGGACGCCTGGAGGGCCGCGTCCTGCCGTTCGAGCAATCGGAGCAGCCCGTGCCGGGCGGCTAGTCGGGTCTCGGCCACGTCCGGCGGCAGCACGGTCGGGTGGGCGGCCGGCTCGTTCGCCTTGTTCGCCGGCGCCTGTTCGAGCGGGTCGTGTTTGGGCCCCAGGAACCCGGCATAGGTCCCCGCGTAGGTGACGCCGTCGTGCCCGACCGGGCGGGGGATCGTCACGCACGCCGGGAGCGGCCCGGGCGGGGCGAAGGCCGACAGGACCGACCCGAAGAACGGCGGGTCGGACCGCCGGCGGTGGTTGCGGGGGGAGACGAGGGTTTCGTCCCGCCGGCCGGTGAACATCCGGTAGACGGACGGCTCGTGCAGGTTGCTCGGGTGGGTGAGCGAGCGGATGACGGCGACCTTGTCGGTGTGCCGGGCGAAGAGCGGCATCTGGTCGCAGATTCGGAGGCCGGGGGTGGCCGTGTCGATCACCCCGAACTCGGACCGGATGCCGGCCGGGGCGTCCGGCTTCATGTCCCAGGTGTCCTGCTGGGGCGGGCCGCCCCAGAGGAACAGGTAGATGACGTGGTCGGCCGTCCGGCCGGCGGCCGGGGCGGGGGCGTCGGTGCGGGCCTGGAGGAGGCCGGGCAGGGTGAGCCCGCCGGCCCCGAGCTGGCCGAGCCGGATCATCGCGTCGCGGCGGTGGGGCATCGGGCGGACTCCGGGTGGTCTGGCGAGGGGGGTGGGGTCCGGATCGTCGCCCCCTACGGCCGCGTCTCCCCGGCCTTCAGGTACACCGGGCGGTCGGCCACCGTCACGTCGGCCACCACCGTCTTGCCGCCGGGGCCGCGGACCTCGACCAGGTACGTTCCCGGGTCGAGGGCGAACCGCGGTGCTAGGCTGTTCCCGCCCCGGCCGTCGCCGCCGGTCAGGGCGAGCCCGGCCACCGCCGGGCCGTTCGGCCCCCGGGTGACGACGAGCCGGCCGCCGGCGAGCCCGGGGGTGTTGTTCAGGCCGACGGTAACGGGCGTCTTGCCGCCCTCCTTCGCCGCGCCGAACAGGACGGCCGGCTCCTGGCCTTCGTTGTTGAGGATCAGGTCGAGTCGGCCGTCGCCGTTCAGGTCGGCCCAGGCCACCGCCGGCGAGTTGAACACCTTTTGCGTCAGCCCGACCTCGGCCGACTTGTCCTCGAACTTGCCGCCGCCGGCGTTGCGGAAGTAGCGGTTGGCCCCCCGCAGGCAGCCGACCACGAGGTCCGGCCGGCCGCCGTTGTCGAAGTCGCCCCAGGCGGCGGAGACGGCCCCGGGAATGGCACGCCCGAGGTCGCCGGCGTCCGCCGAGATGTCCTCGAAGGTGCCGTCGCCCTTGTTCCGGTAGAGCCGGCACTTGCCGTCGGGCTGGGGGACGAACAGGTCCGGGCGGCCGTCGCCGTCGAAGTCGCCGACCGCCGGCCCGACCTTGCCCGGCTTGTACGAGACGCCGGCGTTCGTCTTCACCGCGAGGGTTTCGCCGGTGTTCATCAGCAGGGTGCCGGTGCCGGCCCCGTACAGCACGTCCGGCCGGCCGTCGCCGTCGAAGTCGGCCACCGTCAGGGCGTCCCCCTTCTGGTCGTGGGCGGCCCCGTCCGGGCCGACGCCCCAGGCGGCCGACACGTCGGCGAACCACGGCCCGGGCGGGCCGGCCGCGGCGTCGGTGCCGAACTTGAAGGAGAAGCCCTGCGGCCGGTCGGTGTTGCACATCTTGACCAGGAGCGTGTTCTTGCCCGGCTTGAGCTTGAGCAGCAGGGCGGCCGGCTCGGCCGGCGACTTGGCGTCGGAGTGGACCTTCTCGCCGTTGAGCCAGACGGTCAGGGTGTTCGGGCTGGTGAACGTCGCCGGCACATCGGACTCGACCTTCGCCTCGAACTCCCGGTACAGGTACGACGCACAGTTCTGGCCGAAGTCGGTCAGCTCGTGCGGGTCGCCGTCCGCCAGGTCTTTCTTGGCCCACTTCGTCGGCAGGTCCCGCTTCCCCTTGTACTCCTTGTCCGGGGTGAACGGCTCGGTCTCGACCGGGAACGCCGTGTCGAAGTTGGCCTGCGGGCCGTCCTTGTGGCGGAAGATGCCGATGGCGTGCCACGGCCCGGCCTTCGGTAGCGGTGGCGGCTTCGGGGCGGCGGCCCGGGCGTTCCGGTACAGCCGCAGCCCGTGGAACCCGTTGGCTAGGAGGATGTCGGGCCGGCCGTCGCCGTCGAAGTCGCCCCAGGCGGCGGCCGTCAGGTTCCAGGCGGGTTCTTTGGGGAGCCGGGACGAATCGTCGCGGAATCGGCCCTTGCCGAGGTTGGTGTACAGCCGCGGGCCGGCCGGGGTGGCGAGCAGGAGGTCCGGGAGGCCGTCGCCGTCGTGGTCGGCCCAGACGGCGGCCCGGGCCCCGCCGGTCAGGCCGGGCAGCGCGACTTCGGTGTAGCTGTCGCCGCCGTTCTGGAGCAGCACGACCTTGTTCGCGCTACAGAGGCAGAGGTCCGGCTTGCCGTCGTCGTCGAAGTCGGCGACCGACACCGCCTGCGCCTCGGGGTCGAGCTTGGGCAGCCCGGCGTACCGGTCGAACCCGCCGAACCCCTGGAGCCGGCGGATGTCCTCCCCGCCCCAGCCGGAGAAGTCCCGCTTCGGGTCGTAGTCGAGGAGCTTGAGGCTGCACCGCAGCCGCTGGACCCGGGCCGTCTTCTTGTGCAGGGCCTCCTTGTCGCCGTCGACCAGGCACGGGACGACGACCTCCTTGCCGGCGACGATCTCGGCCAGGAGGGCCGGGAACTTGTCGACCTTGCCGGAGTACGACCGCAGCAGGAACGGCTCGCCGTGGGACATGCCCCACCACTCGCCCTGGGGGTAGGCCTGGTACCAGGTCGGGCCGATGTACGTCTCGCTGGCCCCGCCGTTGTGGAAGAACACGGCCGGCTTGCCGACCTCGGCCCAGGCCATGATCTCCTCCCACTCGCCGGCCCGCAACCCGCCCCGGCCGATGTTGTGCTTGATCGCGTCGGCCGGGTGCTTCCCCTTGATGTCCTGGACCTTCTGGTAGACGATCAGGTTCTGCTGCTTGTCGACCTTGGTGACCGTCATCAGGACGATGTTGGTGGACTGCTGGATGACCGACCCGAGCGACTGCGGGGCCTCGACGTAGGCCCGGGCCGGCCCGGCGGCCGCGAGCAGGGCGGCGGGGATGAGCAGGCGTCGCATGGGTCGGGCCTCCGGTCCGTGCAGGCGTCGGTCGTCGCCCCGAAGGGGCGTCCGGGAATAGCCCGGGG